>JBBQRJ010000593.1:0-2838 GCA_038214955.1 Aggregatilineales bacterium
TCATCCTCGTTGACCCCAAAGAACACGGGCGCGGCTATGTGACGGGGCATCAACTGATGGATATTGCCCCCACGCTGCTGAGTCGCATGGGGGTTAGGATTCCGGCAGAGATGCAGGGCAAAAGCATTTAACCACAGAGAACACAGGCTATATTATTACTTGGCGTCTTCCGTACTTTCGGTAGCTAAAACTTTGATTTTCTGCCGCTTGATCACATCTGATTTAAGCTGACCACAGCCCGCAGCAATATCAATGCCACGCCGGATACGCACCGTCGCCGGAACGTTGTACTCTCCCAGAATAGCGATGAACGCCTCAATGCGACCACTCGCAGAGGGTCCGCCGTGATAACCCCCCGTTGGATTCAAGGGAATCACGTTGACATGACATTTCAAACCCTTGAGCAAGCCGCCGAGCGCGTGAGCCTGTTCGGGCGTATCGTTTTCACCCTGAATGAGCGTCCATTCAAAGGTCATGCGCCGCCCCGACGTTTCGACATAATCACGGCACGCCTGAATCAAGTCGCTTAACGGGTAACGGCGATTCACGGGCAGCAGCGCGTCGCGTTCAGCATCGGTTGCCGCGTGCAAACTCACCGCTAATTTGACCTGTAAACCTTCCTCAGCAAACCGTCGGATCATCGGCACAAGCCCAACTGTACTCACAGTGATATGACGCGCCCCGATTCCTAAGTCGTTCATCAAACGGCGCACAGCCTCTAATGAGGCGTCGTAATTGTGGAACGGTTCGCCCATCCCCATGAAGACGACGTTGCTCAAACGGTCTCCCCGCGCTTCGAGATCACGGGCAAAAAACAGCGCCTGTTCAAAAATCTCGGCGCTTGTGAGGTGTCGGCTAAAACCCATTTGACCTGTCGCGCAAAAAACACAGCCCATCGCGCAGCCCGCCTGTGTGGAAATGCACGCGGTACGGCGTTCGTCGTCATATTCCATGAGGACAGACTCGATCAACTGCCCGTCTGCCAATCGATACAGTCGCTTAACCGTGCCATCTTCGCTCGTTTGTTCCGCCTCGATAGTCAGCGATCCGAGCGTCGTCTCCGCTTGCAGCCGATTTCGCAGCGATTTCGGTAAATTGCTCATCGCGTCCAATGACGTGACACGCTTGTCATACAGCCACGCCCAGATTTGTTTGGCGCGGAAACGCGGTTCGCTCCAACTTTGGAGTAAATCCGCAAGTTGTTCTAGGGTCAAACTATAGAGATCAATCATCGTCGGTAACTCAACACGATATACACAAGGATCAAAATAACGAGCAAAACGATCAACACTGCGACAATATTGATCTGAGGCAGTGAGAAGGTTTGCGGCGGCAGAGGTACCTGAGTCGGCGCGATTAAAGGGCTTCCCGGTGAACGCGGCGTGACCGTCGGCGGGTAAGCGGTCAGCGTGCGCGATGGCGTCACCGTCGGCGCACGCGGCGGCGTCGATGTGATGTTTAAAACAGCAAAGTCAGTGGGCGTTGGCGTAAAGGTTGCGGTCAAGGTTGGCGTGTTGGAAGGCGTTGGCGTCAAGGTGATTGGTTGATAGGGCGTGATTCCGTATGCCGCTTCAGCCGCACGGGTGAAAATCCAGTTTTGCCAGTTCGGAAGGAGGGCGGAGAGTGGTTCCCCAAGACGGCGCTGATACGCCTCACGAAAATCGCCTGTTTCCCCTGCTAACGCAAATAATCCCTCTACCCCGATGCGATCTAAGATGTAGAGGATCATACCATAACTCTGCGACTGCCATAGAGGATCACCGCTGAGGCTTTCCAACCCTACCATTGTATACAGGCGACTCGAACGTGCGGCGTCTCGCACCCTCGATAAGCGATCCACTTGTGGAGACGGCGCATAAAAATCAGCCAACCCCGATGCAAACCATACCGGGAATCGTTCCGTCGGGTAAAACCGCTCTAAAAGGGTCAAACTGACTGTATGTTCTAACGATTCGTTCGCTGTTGGTTCAATGACATCATACCCTGCTAATTCGACAAGATCAGCGGAGCAGGGTTCGGGAGTTTCTTCGACAAGAACCACTGCGTTCCCCTCAGCGTCGATTTCGCATCCGGGGAGAAGCCCATTCTCCATGATAACCAAGTTGATTACAGGTTGGCGTCCCGTGTGAGACTGCATCAACGTGTAGACGGGCGAAAACAAATCACGGAGCAGAGTCGACCTTCCGCCAAGCGCCAGAAAACTAAGTTGCCCATTGGTAGCAACATTCCATGTTTCCGGCGGTAACGGTTCGTCAATAACTTCTTGAGCGAAAACGGGAACAGCGATGAGCAGAATCAACAGCAGAAAGAGTTTTTTCATGAGGTGGATACGAGGATTCCCAGAGCCAGTTGGATAAAATTGTAGATGAAGTGCGCGATAATCGCCGCGCTCGTGCTGTGACGTTGGCGTAACCATCCGAATACGAGAGACACGCCGAACAAAGCAAAAGTAGCCGGAGTCAACGTGTATTGGGTATGCAGCACGGCAAAAAACACACTTGTGAACCCGATTCCGAATACGGGCTGAATCGCGCCACGAAAGAGCATTTCCTCACCAATGGCGATCAACACGCTCAGGATGAAGACTTGCGGTATCGAGCTAAAAATCCCCGCCAACTGCTGTGATGCGGCGGTTTGTTCGGCGAGTTGTTCTGGCGAGGTCAAGAGCGCCCAGACCACGACGAAACCGATCACGCCAAGATAGCTCAACAAACCGTAGCCGAGTCCCCAATTGAAATCTTCTGGTTTCGGAATGCGGAGTCCTAAGCGGGCGGCGGCGGCGGCAGCACCACGCCGGATCATCAAGCCCACGCCCAACAGTGCTGCGAGAATCCAGAT
>JBBQRJ010000594.1:0-2834 GCA_038214955.1 Aggregatilineales bacterium
CCTCGTTCTGCTCAATGGTGTAGGCGCGTTTTAAGACAATCGCCGTCCGCGTGTGACGCATCCATGCGAGAGGCCACACCACCGCCATACGCACCTCTTCCAGTTCATCAAGCAGGGCGGTTTCCAGCGCGTCGATCATCAGGTCGGCGGCTTTGGTTTTGGCAACATCAATCTTGAGATAGTTAGTCGCGTGGAAGAAGCCGCGTAACACCTGCTGGCGGGTAACTCCGTGCGTGCGCCCGATGATCCCCGACAGTTCTTGCAGCCATGTTTCGCCTGCCAACTCCAGCAGACTCAGCGTTGCGGCGTATTTCACATCGGGTTCAGGGTCATTCATGGCGTTGCGGACAACGGGCATGGCTTGGGGCGTGTCGTTTTGACCGAGCGCCTCTAAACCCTTGATTCGCACTTCGGGATCACGGGCGGTCAGCACCATTTCGAGCGCGGGAACAGCCGCCGGGTCTTGACTGTTTCGCAAGCCCCACGCCGCCGCCATTTTCACGTCGTCCCCCTCGTTCTTGAGGACTTCCGTCATCAGTAGGTAGGCATTGAGTTCGCGCAGGTCGCACAGCGCGTAGATCGCTGCTTCGCGCACACGCGAATCGGTATCTTTGATCGCCTGTCGGATCAACGGTTCGGCGGAATACCACGAGAAGCCGTACAGGTGACGGGCGACGCTGGCGCGAGTAGGCGTTTCGCCGTTCGTCAGCGCGTCTTGCATGACGATTCGCGCTTCTCGATCACCCCGCCGACCCATCATTTGGGCGGCGTTATAGCGCACGAAAAATTCTTCATTGCGGAGCATTTCCGCAATGGCGGGAAGCGATACGGCGCTCGGTGGCAAAATATTGAGCATACTCCCTAGCTTTCGCAGGGAGAGGCGCTGTTCGCCGTGCTTGCCGATTTGCAGTGTTAGACGTGGTTCGCGCCCGGTGATTTGGGTGTCGGTCATATGATTTTTCCTAACGCAGGGTAGCTACCACGACATCCTCTAAAAGCATTTTGTTCGTTTGCAAATCGGTCACGCTGAGGCGAAGCTGCCGCCGTGCGTCTACGCTGAAGGCTGCCATCACACGATCCGCGCCGGGGTTGCCGGGCGGGATCAGGCTTGCCAGCGTTTGTGATTCCTGATTGAGCGGGATGATCTGCTGCCCCTGTGTATTGGCTTGCGCCACAAACACGGCTTGACCATCCTCGTACTTGACCTCGATCATTGCCACCGAGTCGGTATTGATCTCTCCGATGACAAATTCAATCTGTGCTTGATTTTTGTGCGCCGCGCCTAGCATGACTTCAATTGGGGCTTCGGAAGGGTAGCGGCTGCCCATTGGGATGATCTCGTCAAAGATGTGCGTTCCGGTGGCATCGTCTAAGTGGCGAATGCCATAGCTGTGAGCGAGATAATCCTCTAATCCGTAGCCCGCCGCCACCTGTAACGCGCCTTCTGCCACCGCTGTAAACGGTTTATCTGCGCGAACTGCCGTATCGGTGAAATAGGTCTTGAGCGTTTGCTGTACTGAGGGCATCAGCGATGTTCCACCGACCAGCAGCACATAATGAATATCTTCTTTGAAGATACCACGCTGGCGGGCGACATGCATCACTTTGTCAACCACACGGCGGAGAGCGGTATAAAAACCGTTGACTTCGAGCAAGGTTTCAAGGTCTTGGCGTGTGTAGGGCAAACTGTACGCCTTATCCGCCTCAAACTCAATGTTGACGCTCTCTTCTGTAGATAGCGCGATCTTCGCCATCTCGCAGCGGGTGAGCAAGCGGACATAATTATGACCCAACGCCTTGATCGATACGCCTGTTTTTTGCAGCACATCGTTCAAAAGCCATTGATCAATGTCACTGCCGCCGATGATGCGCCCCGCTTTGGCTATCACGCGGGCGATATGCTGTGCCGCGCTGCTCCGTCGCAAAAACGCGAGGATTCCGCCTGTCTTTTCGCGGCTCTCCGGCAGTTCCACCATCGAAATATCGAGCGTGCCGCCGCCGAAGTCGAACACAAGAACCACCGCGCCGGGTTTGGTCACGGCATAGCCGAGCGCCGCCGCCGTTGATTCGTCTACGATGCGAATTTTGTCCTGTGCCGCGCCTTCAAACATGCGGTTGAGCCACGCGAGATAGCCTTCAAACGAGGCGACAGGCGCGGTTAATACCAGTTGTTCGATGTCATCCATCGTAAACGGGAGTTTGCCGATCACGCTGTGGATAAATGCCTTCCCCGCGTCGTGGTCGCCCCACTGTTTCGCGTCAATCGTGCGCGGTTCAGGCGAGGGTGACGAAACGATCCCACGTTTGAAATTGCGAAAGAGGCGGTTGTCTCTTTGCAAATCCAACCCCTGATCGCGCACTTGCTGACCAAGCACCACTGCGCCCGTCAAGCCGTTCTGGATGTAAATGAGCGATGGAACGATGGGCGGAAACTCGTCATCACCCGCCACGCCGATATTTGGCAGGGTGACAATTTCGGGAGCGTTCGTAACCTCGTTCCACCGCGCAATCACGCTGTTGGTCGTACCAAAGTCGATTGCGAGCTTCTGCGGCATATCAATTCTCTAACCAAATAAAAACAGGAAACCAATGATAACTACAACGATTGTAAGACAGATTCTGAATTGTGTGCATAAAGCACAGGACTGGGAAAAGAAAAAGCAGGACTGAGGACTGAGTAACTCACCTTACGCAGGGGTGTCAGTTTGACCCCCACCCCGCTCGCTGCGCTCGCCTCCCTCCCCCGAATTCAGGGGAGGGCGCAAACAGGAGTCTGCTTGCTCCCCTCCTCGAATTCGGGGAGGGGTCGGGGGTGGGGTCAGAAATAACGATCT
>JBBQRJ010000595.1:0-2823 GCA_038214955.1 Aggregatilineales bacterium
TCCGAGCATCGGCTGTCCGATTGAGCCAAACGAAATGGCGATCTTCGACCCGTCGGGGAGCGGTCAACAGTTGAGCGCGGGCGAACGCGGCGAAATTTGCGTGCGCGGGCATAATGTTATGCAGGGGTATTTCAAACGCCCCGACGCCAACGCCGAAACCTTCAAATTTAGCTGGTTTCGCAGCGGCGACGAAGGCTTTTACGAAGTTGATCAGCGTGGGCGACAATTTTTCTTCATCACGGGGCGGCTCAAAGAGTTGATCAATCGCGGCGGAGTCAAGTTTAGCCCGTTCGACATCGAAGAAATTTTGCTAGAGATTCCCGGCGTCAAAGTGGGCTTGGCAATTGCCTTCAAGAATACCTACTACGGCGAAGAAGTGGGCGCGTATGTCGTGACCCACGAGGGCGCGAATTTGGACGCCGACGCGGTGATCGCCTACTGCCGCACGCGCATGACCTTCGAGAAGTCGCCTAAAGTGGTGGTGTTCGGCACAGAGATTCCGATCACCTCAACGGGGAAGTATCAACGGCTCAAACTGCAAGATTTATTCAGCGCGTGGGAACAAACGCAGTTTAAAAAATAACCTCACCCCCAACCCCTCTCCGTTCGGAGAGGGGAGAAAATACAGCCATCGAGTCGCCCCAAAAATGGAAATTTCGTGCTAAATCGGGTAAAATAGAGGGACATTTACCCCATGAGACAGCATGTATATCGAGCATTTGTCCCTCAACAATTTTCGCAATTACGCCCGTTTAGAACTCGGCTTGCCGACCCATAATCCGGTGGTTTTGCATGGGGCGAACGCACAGGGCAAAACCAGTTTGCTCGAATCGATCTACTATCTGGCGACGGCGAAATCCCCGTATACGGCGACAGATCGCCAGTTGATTCACTGGCGTGCGGAAAACGACCCGATCCCGTTTGCGCGGCTGGCGGCTGAAATCTGCTCTAAACATGCGCCGCTCAACCGACTCGAAATGACGCTCATGATCGAACGCACGGTTGACGGTGTGGCGCGTTTACGGCGCGTGGTCAAGGTCAACGGCGTGGAAAAACGCATCATGGACATCGTGGGCTTGATGAACGTCGTGCTGTTTCTGCCGCAAGACCTCACGCTGATCGAAGGATCGCCATCAGACCGCCGCCGATTCATGGATAACACGCTCGGTCAGGTGGATGCGGCGTACCTCAGCGCGGTAGACACCTACGACAAGATTCTGCCTCAGCGTAACGCCCTGCTCAAACGGATCAATGACCGCCAAGCCAGCCCGAAGGAACTTCCGTATTGGGATGAAAAGCTGGTCAGCGCGGGGAGCGTGATCATCGCGGGGCGGCAGCGATTTCTGCGCGAACTCGAAGTACGGGCGCAAAACGCGCATCTCGATTTGACGGGCAAGCGCGAAGTCCTCACGCTGCGCTATCAGCCGAGCTTTTTACCGACGTTCGCGGGGGACGGTCAAATGTCATTCGATGCGTTTGGCTTGGACTTGCACCGTGAGCTTTCGTCCGACGAAATCGCCCCGCAGTTTGCCAACCAGTTGAAAAGCGAAGAACGCGAGTCGATTCATCGCGGCGTCACGCTGTGCGGACCTCATCGTGACGAACTGCGCCTATTCATCAATGAGCGCGATTCGGGCTTGTACGGCAGTCGGGGACAGGCACGGACGGCGGTCATGGCGATCAAGCTGGCGGAACTGCACTGGATGCGGGATCGCATTGGCGAATACCCGATCCTGCTGCTGGATGAAGTCGTTGCGGAACTCGACGCAGAGCGCCGCGCTTACCTGCTAGAACGAATCGACGGTGTGACGCAAACGCTCATGACGACCACCGAACTCGATATTTTCACCCGTCCCTTTCTGGATCGCTCCGCCATCTGGCACGTCACCGACGGGCGCATTGATACCACGAACGGAAAAAATTAGCCTCACCCCTAAATCCCCTCTCCGAAAATAGGAGAGGGGACTTCACACGCCCTTTTTTCTCTCCCTCTCCGCTCGGAGAGTGGACTGGGGGGTGAGGTTATTATTACTCAACCTTTGTGATTGAATCGCCTACGCGAATTGTGCCGCCCTGTACCACGCGGGTATTGACTCCCCGGCGGCGGGCTTGGCGTCCGGTAGGGGAATTGACAAACTGAATCGCGGCATGACCAAAGCGTTCGGTGAACTTGGCGCAGCCCGTATGCGGCACTTCTGACACTTCGAGGATCACCGAACCGATAGCGATCTTCTGTCCCGGCGGCAAATTCTCCGTGCTGATGTCGAAATCCACGTAAAACTGATCGCCCGCCCACTGCCAGCGCGAACGATCCCCCGCGACAAGGTTGGCAATGCGGCTGTTCATCAGCGTGATCTGTGCAGCAGGGTTCGCCTTGCCGTCCGGCGTGCTTTTGCTGCCGCGTGCGACCCACGAATCGCCCACCATGCCGACGCCGAGATCAATGTCCGCATGATTCAGCAGCAGACGTTCATCTACGCTTGGGCGCGATACGATCATCTCAATGACGCCGTTATCGCGGGGCGACTCGCCTATGGTTTCTAATCCGGCTTCTAGTTCTTCCATCGTGAAGTGTGTTGCTTGCATGGATGCTCCCCCTACTAACCTCACCCCTGCCCCTCTCCAAATGGAGAGGGGAGTCGAACACAATGAGATGGGGTGAAATTGCTGCTGTCACTTATAACTCACCTTACGCAGATCGTTATTTCTGACCCCACCCCCGACCCCTCCCCGAATTCGAGGAGGGGAGCAAGCAGACTCCCGTTTGCGCCCTCCCCTGAATTCGGGGGAGGGAGGCGAGCGCAGCGAGCGGGGTGGGGGTCA
>JBBQRJ010000596.1:0-2815 GCA_038214955.1 Aggregatilineales bacterium
GGAAATCGAAATCGGGGATCGGCTCGTGTTTGTGGACACGGGCGCGTATACCAACGAGTATGCGGCAGCGTTCAACGGCTTCCCCATTCCTGAGTTCATCCCGCTCAATGTTGAGATGATGATCTACGAAGTGGCAGTCGCGTAAAGCAAGAACAAGAAAGCAAGAACAATAAAGTGCCTGACGCAAAGTCGCTAAGGCGCAAAGTAAAAGCAAGAAAAGCGAGGGCGATCCCACATGGGATCGCCCTTTTTGCTTCTATAATGGAGTCGATAGTGATGTGAGGTGATCAATGGCAAGCGAGATGGTGAACCTTCAAATCCCGCGTGAAGAATACGAGCGGATTGTAGCGTTAGCGCATCAACGTGGGTATGAGTCTCCCGACGCCTATGTGCTGGCGTTAGTCGAAGAAGATGCTGAGGATGAGATCGACGATGATGAGGTTGATCCTGTCGAGTCGTTTAAGCAAGCATGGCATGAAGCCATGACCGGTCAAAGTTACCCGATTGAAGAAGTCTGGAAAATATTACACCAACACGCCGATGACCACCAAGAAGATTAGAGTCGAAGCTGTTCGAGAGTTTCTGGACGACTTGCATCACCTTGTTCGCAAGTACAAAGGGCATGATACCGAAATAGAAGTCGGGCAACTTATTGATCAGCTTGAGAACGGAGAAACGCCCGGAGATCGCATTCCCGGCGTGTCTTACGTCGTATACAAAGTTCGCCTCAAAGGGGCTGGCAAAGGTAAACGCGGCGGCTTTCGTGTGGTCTACTATGTGCAAACAGCGACATTTGTATTGCTCGTGACCATCTACGCGAAATCGGAACAAAGTGATATACGCCCGGAAGAAATTCGCCGCATTATTAACGATTACGATCATGAGGATACGCCAGAATGATCGGCTAAATGCTGCTAAACAGTGACTTGATCGGCACGGCGAAACCGGGTAGCAGATCAATCGTCAGGGTGTCGTTCTCGATGAATAGATCACTGATGTCGGGTGTTAGCATTTCTACAATCCGCTTGGCAGGGTAAATCAAAATGACGACGCGCACACCGTTTGCGAGATAATCCTTAGCTCTATCCAACATAGGTTTGAGTCGTTCATTAGGTCTTTGAACATCGACAGCAATGTCAGGCATAAACGGCGCTGCATCTTCACCTGTAGCGTGTTTATTCACAACGAGAACAACAGCAACATCGAAAGAATAGACTGTTTGTGAATCATTTTCGGGATGAAAATCTGCGCCAACCCCTGCACGACCAATAGGGTTCTGCCGCAAATATTCGACAAAAGCAGTGCCAACTTTGCCGATAATCTCCATACGTTCAAACCATTCAGGTTCAATCATTGTGTTCAACTCCCGTTTGAACTCGCGCCCGCAGCAAATTGAGCAGCGCGGTGATGTTGTCGATTTCCGCGAGGGGGATGGATGCCCATACTGATCCGTCCGCTTGTTTCAAGTGGAGCGCCCGCGCTTTGACCTCCCACCCTGCGAATTGATCCCATGCGAGATCGCGCCCATCAACGCGCAACCCCTTCGCGCTGATCGTCAAGGTTGCGCTGAACGGAATCGAGTCGCCGCGTTCCAGTTTGGCGGCAAGGCGGGGGATCAATACGAGGTTGACGCGCTCGGTCAGGCGTTCGCCCAACTCTGCGACACGGTGATACAGGTTGGTGATCGTGAAGGTTTCTTCGGCGGTAGTGCGGAGGGTGTAGCGGTAGATCGTGCGCCGGATCAAGCCGCCGAAGTAGGCGCGGCGTTCTGCTTGCAGTCGCAGCGCGTCAATCTCGACATAGCGGAAAAATACGGTTTGCGACCCCTCACGGTAGCTGAAACCGCGCTCGAATAGGATGATCTCCCGATTCCAGATGTGCAGCAGATACCACGCGAGTCCCAACATCACCAGTGCCATGAGGATCACGGTGAGCGGTGGCGCCCACCATGCATCAATCGCGGCGATGGTGAAATTCAAGATCACGGAGATGATGCCCGCCACAATCGCTGACAGGATGAGCGGGCGTCCACGATCACTGGGATAATGTCCGATCACCGCACCGAGAAGCAGATCGGGGGCGATAAGCGGCGCGTCGGTCATTGCGGGACTGCAACTGTCAGATTATCGAACTGGATGAGCGTGCCGAGTCGGTTGGCGGCGCTGGCGGCTAACCCAACCTGTCCCTGTGCATAGCTGTCGTCTCTAGCTTCCCCGACAAACGTCCCGTTGACGTACATCGCCAGATAATTGCCGACGCACACGGCGCGAATGGTATTTTGTGCGATGCCTTGATGAACCGCGTCACTTCGCGTCCAGTTGACGAGCGGAGTCAGGTTGCGCCCCCGTGCGCGAAAAATGCCAAACTGTCCATTGCCTTGAATCAGGAACAGGTAGCCATCGCCTTCATTGCGCGGATCAGCAGGGGAAACTTCGGATGTGACCTCAGCAGCAGGTTCGCTGGTGGAGTCGAGCGTTGCTTCAGCGGTTGCTTCTAATGTGGCTTCGCGGGTTGCCTCAGCAGTCGATTCCTCAGTGGCTTCAAGTGCTGCCTCTGGCGTAGACTCTTCTGTGGCTTCGGCGGTGACTTCGAGATCAACCACTGCGGGTGTCTCAGCCGCCATTGCTGCCAGCGTGGGATCCATAGCGACAGCCTGACCCACTGTGCCGCGTACACGACACATCACCCCGTAGGCGTTTTCGACGGGTTCGGTCATTTGCTCAACATCCGCCTCAACGAGAACGTTGGCGTAGGTGTCGCCCCACTGACCCCACCACATTGCATTATCGCCTTGCGTCACGGTGATGCGGTAGAC
>JBBQRJ010000597.1:0-2793 GCA_038214955.1 Aggregatilineales bacterium
GCGAACACCGATCACGCGATCTCCTTCACAAATGAAGTCCGTCGCTTCGACATAATTTGCCAGCGCCGTGCCGATGTTTTCTGCCGACAGCAAAAACGCGAGGGTAAGGCGTTCGGTGTTATAGGCTTGAGCGTCATAAAACATCAGCCCGCCTGTCAGATTGCACGACTTAATGCCCGGTGCAAGTTTCATTGTTTCTTGTCTGGAAAGCATATGCCCGTTGGGGATGTGCTTGGACTCGTCTAAGCCGCGATTACGGTCATAACTCAACGCATCGTTGATGCGGATCGCCGCGCTCATGGCTTCTCTGCCCTTCATGCCGTGACCGTAAGTTGGCACAAGCACGGGCAGCACATGCACCAGATGTGGCGCGATGCGTAACATCGTCGTTCGTTCAGCAATGGAATGGCGCATACGGGCAAAATCGGCGCTTTGCAAATAGCGCAAGCCGCCATGAATCGTTTTCAGGCTGTTGGCAGACGCGCCGCCGCCAAAATCTCCCCGTTCGATCAATGCGACATTTAAGCCGCGCAAGGCAGCTTCCCACGCCGTCGCCGCGCCGTAAATCCCGCCGCCAATAATCACCACGTCGTAACGTGTCCCCGCAAGGCTGACGAGATCACGCTTCATGCCGCCCCTCTTTCCATGTCCGCCAGCAAGCCGGTGAACGTGCGATAGAAGGCGTCATAGTTGTATTTGGTATCGATGAGTTGTCTGCCCGCCACCCCTATACGAGATCGCAGCGCGGGATCATTCGCCAGACGCAGCAGACCGTCAGCGTAAGCACGGGGCAGCGCATCAGTCAGCAGCGCCGACTCCGCGTCAAGCACCTGCGTATGCGTCCATAAATTGGTCGCAAGGATCGCCTTGCTGCTCTCAAGGTAGGAATACAGCTTCATGGGGGTGTTGCTGCCCTTGATGCGCGGCGAGACTAAAATGTCGGCTTGCGCCAGATACGCAGACAGCAGCGCGACAGGTTTTGCGCCCAGAAAATGCACCCGCGACTCGATGTCGAGATCACGCGCTTTGCCGATGTACTTTTGAATATCAGCGGACTTGCCGCCAATGATGACCAGATCAAGTGGGTTGCGTTCCTGTGCCGCCAGCCAGAAACTTTCCAGCAGCAAATCGATCCCCTGATAGGGTTCGAGGTTGCCTACATACATCGCCATGACGCCGCGCAAGCCGAACCGCGCCCGCACATTTTCCACAGGAACGCTACAGACTTCGGCAGGGATGGGTACATCGTACAGCACGGCGATCTTTTTTGCGCCCGACTTCGCCGCATCATCGCGGAGCGAGTCGCACACGGGGACAACCGCGTCCGCATAGCGGATCATGATGCCTTCCAAAGCGCGAAAGATCGGCAAGAAGGGTTTCAACGCACCAATTTTGTCGGTAAGCTGACCGGACAGCGACGAGTCCATGTCGTACAAGTACGGAATACCGAACAACAGTTTGAGCAAGAAAGCGATGAACGCCGCTTCTTCTACTGCGTGTACATAGTCGTATTTGCCGCGTGCCGCCATGCTGATCGCTTTGGGCAGCATGAGCGCATCGCAAATCAGTTTTTTGGGCGAAAAGCCCGGACGTATATTCTTAAGGAATGGAAGGGCGGGCGTCCGGTGCAGAGTCACGCCGCGCAAGGTGATGTTCTCGCCTTCATGCAAGGTGATCACATCGACGCGATCCCCACGCTTGGAAAGAATCTCCAGCAGCAGTTTGATCGCAATCGGTGTGCCGCGCTCTTGATAGAACGGCTGCGGCGCAAGCAGCAGGATTTTCATAACGCTCCCTGTCGAATCATCTTGAGGATGACAGGGGATCCCCACCGTTGGGTCAAGCCGAAAACGCGGCTCACTTTTTCCATAGCGCCCGAAACAGTGGGCGCTTTCAATTTGCGATGCACGACCATCGGCACAAAAAATTCGGCAAAGTGTTCGCCATAAATGAAACCTTGCTGGCGAAACGTCTTCAGCAGGTCAGCACGGCGAAAACTGGTGTATTCCCGCGTGTTGCCTTCCAAACTCTTTTTCAGGTTGAACAGGTGCGGTGCAAAAGCGTTCACGCTGTCCAATTCGGGGTAATCCACAATGACCGCTCTTTGCGCTACACGGCACAGTTCACTAATGAAGCGATCCCACTGGGCGACGTGCGGCATCAGCCGGTAGCTGATGACCACGCCAAACGATTTATCGGGGTAAGGCAGGTTGAGGAAATCGACGACATCAAATGTGCAGCGGCGGGCATCAATATAAGGCTGAATACGCTTAGCGCATACCGAGTCACTGCCTACAACCGTCACGTCATAATCACGCGAGATGAGCGCCCCAGTGATCTGCCCATGACCGCCCCCTACATCGAGTACTGTTGTACCGGGATAAGGCGCAAGCATCCGTAGGGTAGCGCGTTCCTGTACGTTCAAGAACCACGCGCCGACTCCGCCTGCAAAACGTCCTGCATAGCCATCCGACGATGTTTCTATATCGGCTGTTTCGTTAAATCTGACCGGGGTTATCATCTTTCATTCCCGCGTTATGTATTTTGCAATAACTTTAAACGTACCTCCTTGCAGCAAACTTACATTTCATATAACAGAAACCAACTGAGGGCTAACGACTGAGAACTGAGCAAAATACGTTTTTACTTCCACTCCTATGAGAAGCAGGGGAAGATTCCACCCTGTTTTAGCCGTCCCCTTGATTAAATTGCCTCAATCTTCAGTCCTTTTACCTGTGTCCTCAATCATTTAGGTTAATGTAAGGCGTAATTAAGACAATGGGAGACAACACA
>JBBQRJ010000598.1:0-2782 GCA_038214955.1 Aggregatilineales bacterium
CTGTTTATAGCACAACCTTAAAGTTTATGCTGATGAAAAGGGATAAGATTGCATAGAGAAAGCATAGAAACTTTGTTTCATTTTGGTTTGATAGTTGAGGTGTAAATTGAACGAATATCACATAGACACGCTGGCGATTCACGCGGGGCAAGACCCCGATCCGACGACGGGCGCGATTATGACGCCCATCTACCAGACATCGACGTTTGTGCAAACTGCGCCCGGCGAACACAAGGGCTACGACTACAGCCGCAGTGGAAACCCGACCCGTACCGCGCTCGAATCGTTGATCGCCGCGCTCGAAGGTGGGCGCTACGGTTTGGCGTTCGCCAGCGGACTCGCCGCGATGGACGTGGCGCTGCGAACGCTCAATCCCGGTGATCATGTGATTGTGGGGAACGATGTTTACGGCGGGACGTATCGCCTCTTTGAGCGTGTGCTTGCCCGTTTCGGCGTCCGTTTCACATGGATTGACTTGAGTCAGCCGGACGCGCTGCAAGCGGCACTCACGCCAGAAACCCGTTTGTTGTGGTTGGAAACACCGACTAATCCGCTGATGACGCTGTTTGACATTCAACTGCTGTCCGACATCGCGCACGCGCACGGAAATGTCATCGTGGCAGTCGATAACACATTTGCCAGTCCCGCGATACAGCAGCCGCTCAAGTTGGGGGCAGATATTGTGATGCACAGCAGCACCAAATATCTCGGCGGTCACAGCGATGTCGTGGGCGGTGTGCTGGCGCTCAACGACGAGGCGATCTATGAACAGTTGAAGTTTTTACAGAATGCGACAGGCGCAGTCCCGGGTCCTATGGATTGCTTTCTGGTCATGCGCGGGATTAAGACGTTGGGCATTCGCATGGAGCGGCACAGTAGTAACGCGCTGAAAGTCGCGCAGTTCTTAGAAGATCACCCGAAGGTCAACCGCGTGCTGTATCCCGGTTTGGAGAGCCACCCGCAGTATGAACTCGCTGTACGTCAAATGCGTGACAGCGGCGGCATGATCAGCATCATTATGGATAGCCCCGAAGCAGCCGAACGATTTGTCACGCGGACAAAGTTATTTGCGCTGGCAGAAAGTTTGGGCGGTGTGGAAAGCCTGATCGAACACCCTTACAGCATGACTCACGCCAGTACCGCGACGAGTCCATTAGCTGTACCGTCTGCGCTCGTCCGCTTGAGCGTGGGGATTGAAAATATTGATGATCTGGTCGAAGATGTGGCACAGGCATTGGTCGATTAAAGCGTAGGGACGAGGCACTGCCTCGTCCTTTAAGATTGGGGTTGCTTAGGAAGACGATTGATCGCCTATTCAGGCGAATTACATGCCGGGTTCGACGCGCAGGACGCCGCCCGTCATGCCGGGAGCAAATGCAATCGTTCCGAAGCTGACATACAGTGCGCCATCAGCACCCATTGCGATGCCAAAGGGGGCGGGGATACCTTCTGCAACAGGCGTCGCGCCTTCAGCGTTCACCATGACCACGTTGCCGGGTCCGGGACCTTGTTCACCGAAGATCACCAACTGCACAGCATACAGGGTTTCGCCATCCAGCAGAATGTCGGTAACTGCGTTCAAACCACCAAAGGTTTCAAGCAGTTCACCACCCGACCAATGTTCGACCTTGCCCGCGCCGGGAGCTAAGCCCGCACCGAGGAAGCCAATATACACGTCATCGTTTTCCGCAACTTCAATCGAGGTTGGCACAGAGTTATCCGACCACGTTTGAGCGACTTGCAAGCCGTCTGCTTCTGTCCACGAATACAGGGTATTTGCACCCGCGTCAACGATCAGCATTGTGCCGTCCGACAACCACGCAATATCCGACACATTGCTGTCAATTTCGTTGCCATCGGGGTTGTTGGCGACTTCATAGGGAGTCATCGCAATGACGCGGCGTGACATTAACGTAGCGGCGTCTAATTCAACAACGGTGCTGCCCCAGAACGCGCCGGGACCCGCTGATGTAGTTACTAACCAGATTGCATCCCCATTCGGAATAGCGCGATACACGCCTGTGATTTCCGATTCGCCCGCGTAGCTTGGCAGTCCTTGAATGAGTGGGGACGATGTGCCATCAGCAGCAATCGACAGGACGACCCCCGTTAAGCCAATGTTGAAAGTCGAGGGAGTACCTTCAGGGCTATTGGCAGACATTTCTACATCGCCCCCCGTCCCTGCGACCGAGACGAGCAAATTGCCGTTCGCATCAAATGCCAAACCACGCGGTGCGCTCAGATCACCAGCGATCACTTCACCCGGAAGCGGTGGACCGTCCTGCGCTTGTACAGCGACTCCGACAAGACTGAGTACCAGCAGAGCAATCAACAAAGCAAAGCGTACTTGACGAGTTAACTTGATACCCTTCATGAAGCTATCCCCTTTTGTCCTATCGAGATAAAACGATCACTTTAATCTCTGAACATGATAAACCCCTTACTTAAATCACGCCTCCGACTTTGTTCCGACTTTTCGTAAAATTTTCAGCGATTGGTCAAAAAGTCGAGCAGGTCAATGTTGGTGATGATTCCCACCACCCGACGATCCTCGCTCCCCGGCACGCGCTCGGTGATCAACGCGACGGGACTGGTGTTAAACACGCTCATCACGGCTTCGACGGGTGTTTCGGGGTTAAGCGTCTGCACATTCGTGTCGATGACGTTTGCATTCTGAATCGCCGTGCCAGCGCCTTCACCTCCCGGTTGACCGAGCATGAAATTGAGCAAACTGACTTCTGTCACCAACCCCAGCAGTTGATCGCGTTCCCCGACCACCGGA
>JBBQRJ010000599.1:0-2776 GCA_038214955.1 Aggregatilineales bacterium
AATTCGGTCAATGGAATGCGTGAATTTGCGCGGGCAAGAGGCGCAAGCGTGCATTATATCCCTGTGCTGCCGCCGGATTTGTGCGCTGATGAAGCAGTGTTACAACAGTTGCTCGATGAAACGCTTCCCGGTCAAAAGACGCTGTTCGCGTTTCCGGCACAATCGAACTTTTCCGGCGTGCAGCATCCATTGGAATGGATCGGGCTGGCACAGGCGAAAGGGTGGGATGTGCTTCTCGATGCTGCCGCTTTTGCGCCTACTAACCCGCTTGATCTCAGCCTATGGAAGCCTGATTTTGTCGATCTCTCGTTTTACAAAATCTTCGGTTATCCCACTGGAATCGGCTGCTTGATTGCACGTAAAGACAAGCTGGCGCGACTGCATCGTCCTTGGTTTGCGGGCGGGACAATCACTATCGCGTCGGTGCAGGGTGATGGTTACTATCTTGCGGAAGGTGAACGCGGTTTCGAGGACGGGACGATCAATTACCTGAATATTCCGGCAGTAGAGATCGGTTTACGGTTTATTCAGTCGGTTGGCATTGACGCGATTCACACGCGGGTGATGGCGCTGGCAGGTTGGCTGATCGACCAACTGATGGGAATGAATCACACGACGGGGAAACCGCTCGTGCGGTTGTATGGACCCGCCAACACTGACCAGCGCGGGGGAACAGTGACGATCAACCTGTTCGATCCCGACGGCAAGGTATTCGACTTCCGCGATGTTGAATCTGCCGCGAATGACCGTAACATTTCGTTACGCACGGGGTGTTTTTGTAATCCCGGCGCGGGTGAGGTCGCCAACAACCTGAGTGCTGAAGATATGCGGGCGTGTTTCCAGCAGGAAGAACGCATGTCGTTCGAGGAATTTTTACTGGTGATGGATGGTAGATCCCCTGGCGCTGTGCGTGCATCGCTTGGTATTGCATCCAATTTCAGCGATGTGTATCAGTTTGTAGAATTTGCGCGTTCGTTTCTGGATCGCGCTGCTGAGTAACGGGACAAGGCACGCATCTGACCGGTGCTGAGCGTGTTATAATTTTCACTTTTGGTGACTTGGAGACAACATTTATGACGGTGAATCCGAAAATAGAGCGGCTGCGCCATTTGCGCGAACAAAGCCGTATTGGTGGGGGTGAGGAACGCATCAAGCGCCAGCACGCGGCGGGACGTAATACCGCTCGTGAACGCCTTGACATCCTGCTTGATCCGGGCAGTTTCCGCGAACTGGATACTTTCGTAACGCATCGATCCCGCGATTTCGGCTTGGAAAAACAGAAGTTCTCTGGCGACAGTGTAGTCACAGGGTGGGGAACGATCAGCGGGCGTCTGGTGTACGTGTTCTCACAAGACTTTACGGTCATGGGCGGCAGTTTGAGCGAAGTCCACGCCGAGAAAATCATTAAGGTGATGGAAATGGCGCTCAAGACGGGCGCACCTTTGATCGGTTTGAACGACAGCGGCGGCGCACGCATTCAGGAAGGCGTCGTCAGCTTGGGTGGTTATGCCGATATTTTCCTGCGGAATACGCTTGCCAGCGGCGTTATCCCGCAAATTAGCGTGATTATGGGTCCTTGCGCGGGTGGCGCGGTTTACAGCCCCGCGCTGACCGATTTCATTTTTATGGTGAAAGATACCAGCTACATGTTCATCACGGGTCCTGATGTGGTCAAACAGGTCACGCATGAAGATGTGAGCTTTGAGGATTTAGGCGGCGCGTCTGTGCATTCGAGCAAAAGCGGCGTGTGCCATGTCGTCGGGGAAAACGAAACGAATACGCTGCTGCTGGTGCGCGAAATGCTGTCGTATATGCCGCAAAACAACATGGAAGACGCACCGTTCACCCATACGAAAGACGATCCTCTGCGGGCAGACCCCGAACTTGATACGCTGGTGCCGGACAACCCGAACAAGCCCTACGACATCAAAGATGTGATCCATCATGTGATGGATGATGGCATTTTCTACGAGATTCAGCCGGACTTCGCGGCGAATATCGTGGTGGGCTTTGCGCGGTTGGGCGGTCACAGTGTGGGGATTGTCGCTAATCAGCCGATGGTGTTGGCGGGCGTGCTAGACATTAACGCGAGTACCAAAGCGGCGCGTTTCATTCGCTTCTGCGACTGCTTCAACATCCCGATCATCACATTGGTAGATGTGCCGGGGTATATGCCGGGAACAGAGCAGGAACACAACGGAATCATTATGTCGGGCGCGAAACTGCTGTACGCCTACTGTGAGGCGACGGTGCCAAAACTCACCGTGACGACGCGCAAAGCCTATGGTGGCGCATACTGCGTCATGAGCAGCAAGCACACACGCGGCGATCTGAATCTGGCGTGGCCCACCGCTGAAATCGCGGTGATGGGACCCGAAGGCGCAGTCGAGATCATTTATCGCCGTGACCTGAAAGAATCTGATGATCCGGTGGCGCTCAAGACTCAGCTTGCGAATGATTATCGTGAGAAGCTGGCGAATCCTTATATCGCGGCGGAACGCGGCTACATTGATGATGTGATCGAACCGCGTGAAACCCGCGCCCGTTTGATCAACGGCTTGGAAGTGCTGCAAAATAAGCGCGACAGCAATCCGCCGAAGAAACACGGGAATATCCCGCTGTGAGTTATCAGCTCACCTTACGCAGGGTGTCAGTTTGACCCCCACCCCGCTCGCTGCGCTCGCCTCCCTCCCCCGAATTCAGGGGAGGGCGCAAACACGAGTCTGCTTGCTCCCCTCCTCGAATTCGGGGAGGGGTCGGGGGTGGGGTCAGAAAT
>JBBQRJ010000600.1:0-2773 GCA_038214955.1 Aggregatilineales bacterium
GTGCGCCCCGAAATTCAACCTGATCAGTCAGTTGCAATGCCTGTGCCAGTTCTCGCGTATCGCGTTCTTCTTTGGAATTGTACAAACTGCCGCCAACCAGCACCAGACGAGCGCCCTGCTGTCGTGCTGTACAGCGATGAAAGGCACGCAGAAGCACATCTACCCCTTTGACGGGTTGAAACCGTCCCACATACAGAATTTGCCCCTGTTTTACGGCGCGTCCTTGAGCGTGGAAGATCGCGGCATCAACGCCAATGGGGATCAGGCGGCATTTTTCCGCGTGTCCGGCAAAGTCGGTCATGGAATCGCGCAGCGCCCGACTCGCCGCAATGAAAGCAAAACACTGTTCAATCGCCGCCACCGCTTGACGGCGTACCCGTTCGTTTTTGTCCATCCACGGATGCCAGAGCGCATGTTCAGTGATCACGAATGGCACGCCATAATGGGCGGCTAACTTTGCCGCAACGACACCATCAGGGTAGCTAAAATGGGCGTGAATAAGATCGAAGGGGAACTCCCGCCGCACGCGCTCTACAACCGGACGCAAACTCGCCAGCATCAAATCGGCTTCATAAGCGTAAAGGTAGTTGCTGGGCGCGATCACGAAACGGGGGTGATCAATGGTCACGCCGCCGCGACTCTCACGCTTGGGGATGCTTCTAAAACGGGTATACGCCTGTAAACCCCCGTTCGGGAACGGAGGCGCGTAAGGGACAGGCGACACCACGCGCACATCAACCCGTTTGGCAAGCTGTGCCACTAAGCCTTCGACCCATACGCCGAGATGAGGCAGTACCACATTCGGATAATTACGCGACAGCGTGAGAATTTTCATGGGAGACGACGAGTTACGTACAGCGTACCATCGGACAGCGTGCCGGGAAGGACAGCCACGAGTTCATATTCATTCTGGACATAATCATACAGGTCAGAAAATCGCAGTCGCATATCTCGCGGGAACGTGTACAAGACCCACACGGGTTGATTTGACGCTTCGAGCGCCTGTAATGCTTCAATCGTCTCAGGAAAGTCCATGTTGTCGGGCGCATAATAATCACGGTAGCTGCCTACTGCCAAGCCCACCGCCGCCACAATATCCCCCGCTGATCGATTCGTTTCAACGTAGCGCAGAGCGCCCGTGTAATCCTGCTTGGGGCGCAGATAATTCAGCGGCACAGACGCAGCAGACGCCGCGATCCCCAGAATGACCAACGCTGTCCCCAAACGCTGATTCAGCGCGGGGATTCTCGCCGAAATCCAGTCTCCTATCACCATCGTCCCGCGCACGATCAAGATGACGACCAGCGGCAAAAAATACAGAAACGAACGCGGATACGCGCCGATCCTCAGCACGATCAGCGCCAGCACATTGAATAACGGCGGGAAGAGGATCAACCCCGTGATCAAGCGACTTTCGCGCCAGAAGGTGATCAATCCGACGGCTAGAATCACGCCAGCGACGATCAACAGCAAGATCGTGATCGGCGGCGGCAGCAGATTCAAGCCCGCTTGCAGCCCGTTGATCACGACCTCCAGAAACTCACCGACATTCGTCCAACCTAAGCCTGTGCGATCTTCAGTCGCATACCAGTTGATGATTTGCGGGAGGGTCAAACTGTAACCCGTGAGTGTGAGTGCCGCTGTGCCAAAGGCGCTGAGAGCCGCCGAAAGCAGAAGCGGTTTGCGAACCTGTTTGCGATACATCAGCACCAGCACGCCAAACAAAACCCCATGACTCGCAAACACGAACGCGGTATTTTGCAGCATCAAAATACCGCAGGTCATGGTCAGCGTGTAGGCAAGCCAATCGCGGCGGCGGTTATAAACAAGCGCGTATAAGAAAAAGGTGGTACTCCACACGACAGCCGCCATCATGCCGCTGTAGCCGCGTGCATTCTGTGAAAACCACACGTGATGATAAGAGAACGTCAGAAGGGCGGTGGCGAATAATGCCTGTTTTTCGCTCATGACGAGGCGTGCCAGCGCGTACAACCCCGCAAGGCAAACGACGCCCAGAATCACGGCGGGGAGGCGTGCTGACCATTCGCTTTCTCCGAACGTAGAAATGCTCAAACTGCCCAACGCGGAATAGAGCATGTGCTGATTCGCCGTGCCGTAAACCGTGAACGTCTCCCAGAAGGGGCGGCGCAAGTAATGAACCACCGTCGCAATCTCATCAATCCAGAAGTCTTGATTCAAGCCGATGACTCGCAGCACCGTTCCTACGCCTAACAACGCCATCAGCCAGCGCCACGAGACAGGCGGACGCGGCTCGATCACGCCGACCACATGCGCCGATAAGCCGCTTGTTCCCCCTTTCGCCAGCCATGCCCACGCCAGCAGCCAACCTCCATCCACGAGGAGGCACAGGCGCAGCAAACCCCATTCGGCATCACCGACGGGCAGGGCGGGTTTAGGCAAAAACAGGGCGGCAGCGAACAACATCACCGCAATGCTGACGAGAACCGATTGCAGTTTCACGGGTCAACTTCTTTTGAAAATCGGTATAATGAGACGCTACAGTCTAACCAACGCCACCCTGATTGACAATATCTGACGGCAAGGTCTAATAGGGCAATTGCATCTAATTGAAGGAAGAGAATAGGGTAAGATAGCGGGAACAAGGAGTAGCACAGATGCCCACAAGCCCCACCCTTGACCTGTTTGAGCATTTCAAAAGCGTGGAAGACCCGCGCATAGAACGTACCAAAGACCACGCATTACTCGACATGATTGTCATAGCCGTGTGCGCGGTCATTTGCGGAGCCGACGA
>JBBQRJ010000601.1:0-2770 GCA_038214955.1 Aggregatilineales bacterium
TGCACCTTTGACCACGATTTTCTGCGTCTCCATGCCGAAGGCATCCCCCACGCGGGGATCATCATCGCACAGCACTTTGACACCACCGTCGGCGACTGGGTGCGCGGCTTAGAACTAATCTGCGGCGCGATGACCGCCGAAGAAATGAAGAGTCATATCGAGTACCTATAGGCAGGGAGCGACAATGGCAGATGTGCTGATCAGTTATCCACGAAAAGACCAGTGGATCATGCGTACCCTGCGTGCAGAGATCGAGAAGGCGGGGTTTAGCGTTTGGGTGGACGAGAAGCTTGAACCCGGCAAACTGACTTGGCAGCAAGCAATTGCGCGTGAAGTTGAGGTTTCTCGTTGTGTTGTCGTCATTATCACGGCTAACACGAAGCCTTCTGAATGGATGGAACGTGAAGTCCAGTATGCCCGTAACAACGGTAAAGTAGTTATTCCGGTTCTTGTCACAGGGAATGCTGCGGATGTCCCGTTCTACATGGTGACTGATCAAGCCGTTGATCTGCATACAGACTTCGATGCAGGCGTGAAACGCCTTCTAACATTCATTCGTCGGTTCGTACCACAACGTAGCCCACTGCGATTGGATCGTGTTGGTTCAATCTTCGATTTGAATCCCCCACTTTGGAGAATACTTGACGATATTGGAATGCAAGTTGAGCCTAATCCCGCCGATATTGAGCGTGCAATCCGCGGGACATATCATCACGCGCAGCGGTTAGAAGCGCCTGAATCGATACTGGAGCGTTTGCGACGGATGCTGAAGGATGAATATGACGAGAGTGATGTTTTTAACACTTTCCCTGACCTTGAAAAAGTCATTGCTGAACTCGGCAAGCTGATCACAGCCGCCGATCCCGACTGGCAACCGTTTGACCCTGATAGTACCCCTTAAGGGTTGGCATGACCTACGACCGCCGATTAATTGAAGATTCGCTCCCCCTCGAAATCATCAGCGCACAGAGCGCCCGCGAAAAAAGTATCCGGCACGGACACATCAGCACGCTGCACATCTGGTGGGCGCGCCGACCACTGGCTGCCATGCGTGCCGCCATTTTCGCCAGCTTGATCCCCGCGCCGAAAGACGAGGCGGAACGTGCTTACCTACACGCCTTGATCGGCGACATTGTGAATTGGGACGCGGTGAAGGACGGCAACAATGCCCGCGTTGAGGAAGCCCGCACGCTGATCCGCCAGCATTACCCCGACTCCCGCCCACGCGTTGTCGAGACCCCAGATCCGGCGCTGGCGGCTACCGGGGTGCAGCAGGTGGTGGTTCAGCACCGACCAATCGTCGCCGGGCTGCTGGCGGAAATTATCTCGCGCTCGTGAAATCGTGTTAGAATGACTCAAAATAGAGTCCGTCTTTAGCACAATGATGAAGGAATGAAGTTGGCGCAGACAGCAGACAATGCCGATCAACTGGTCAATTCCCCTCTCAATCAGGATGAAAGTGCTGAGTACAGCCGAGAAAACTCATCGTGAACAAACCCGTCTCCGACTTCAGAAGCACTATCCTTCGCCAGCGAATTGACGCGCTGCGTATGCGCGTCCTTGCGGGCGAAAAGCTCGATTCCAGTGCCACTTTGCAGCAGATTCAGGAGTTACGCACACAGGCGCAGGCGTTGAACGATACCGATCTCGAACTGTTCGCCATCAACGTCAGCGGCGTGCTGCACTTCAACCTCGGCAACCTCGATGAGGCGCAGCACATCTACGAAGAAGGCTCGGGGTTGGCGCTCCGTTGGGAGAACATCCCGCGATGGCTGAATTTCCAACTTAACCTCGGCACTGTCCATTCCGGGCGCGGCGACATAAAGGCAGCGTGCGCCGTGTGGGAAAGTCTGCTGCCCGCGTTTCGGTCGCAGCCACGGCAAGAAGCGACGTATGGGCGACTGTACCTGATCTATGCGAACCTTGCGGGCGCGTGCGTGCAGTTGAAAGACTATGATGCTGCCGAGCGCTATGCCAACCGACTGCTGGAGGAGTGGGACTCGCCCGAAGTCGCGCTGATCCACTCTGAACAGCGCACCGAATATCTAGCGCGCTTGCGCGAAGTGCTCGCTTCGGTCTACTTTGCGCGCCGTCAGTACAATCTCGCCCGTGACCAGACCCAACTGCTGCTCGCCAGCCAATCGAATCCGTTGCTGCCGCTGGCGACTGCCGCTCGGCTGATATTCGTGCGCCTGGCAGTCTTCGACCCGGCGGACGGTCAGGATCCGCAGACGCGCTGGCGCGAGTTCTGCGACAGCATCGCGGCGGGCATCGACGCTCACGACCGCCTTTTATGGAGTTTGGGCAAAATCGACCTGCTGGTCGAAACCGCGTATTACCGGGAACAGGGCGAGCTGGACTGGGCGCGGCGCTGCAATGAGAAAGCGGTCGAACTGCTGGCGGCGCTCGAAGACGACGAATACCGGCAGAAAGCGGAGGCGCTGCTGACGGAACTGCCGTCGGCTTGACGCATTTCGCGGGGAGGCATTCGGTGGTCTATCATGCCGCTGCCTGTCAGGTAACATTTACTTGCCATTAAGCGTTGTCGTCTTTCGCAGACGCGCAGCTTGGATTCGAACATCATTCAGGCAACAAAAAAGCCCTTGAGAACCGTCTCAAGGGCTTTTTTGTATTTATTCACCTATCCATAAAAGGTAGGTTGGCGAGCGAGGACTAAAGAGAGGACATCAAGGATGGTGCGCCGCTGTCGTCGAGCAGTTTCGAGAATCGAGATCATATCGGCGTAGAGATCGGCACCCCAGTGGGTACG
>JBBQRJ010000602.1:0-2768 GCA_038214955.1 Aggregatilineales bacterium
CAACACCTGTTCGGCAATCGCGGCGCGGAAAATAGTTGGCGCAACGCAGCCCAATGTGATCGCCGCACGAGTCACGATCTCCCCGTCAAATGCGAGGACAACCGCCACATTGATCACAGAAATGGCTTGCGCCCGCCGCAACCCTAGTTTCAGGAATACGCCGCGTTCGTTTGCTGCCATTGCCGGAAACGAAATGCCCGTGAGTAGTTCATCCGGGCGCATGACTGTGCGGCGTAAGCCTGTATAGAACTGCGAGAGCGGAATCGCACGTTCCCCTTCAAGCGAACTGAGGATCACGGATGCGCCCAATGCCATTAATGGGGTGATCGTGTCGTTGGCTGGAGAGGCTGTGATAAGATTCCCCGCGATGGTCGCACGATTGCGTATTTGGGGAGCGCCCACTTCCCAACAGGCTTGCGCGAGAGGCAGCGCCCGCGTAACAAGGAGTTCGCTTCCAACCACATGGTTATGTGTGACCAAACAGCCTAACCGGATTTCGTCGCCGCGCAGTTGAATGTCGTCCAAGCCGGGAACGCGGGTAATATCGATCAGCACATCGACGTGCGGGCGCTGACCGCGTTCTAATTCAATGAGAATATCCGTCGCCCCGGCAACGATGCGGGCGCGTTCACGATACTGCGCGAGCAGTTCCAACGCCTCGGCGGTGGTGGTGACGGTGAAGTAGTGATTCCACATGGTCAAACCCCCCTTTATTTCAGTTTAAAGTCAAAAGTTGAAAGTTTGCCATGTGATCCCTTTTAACTTTTAGTTTCAGAGCGTGAGCGATGAGTCAGGTATCCCCTATTCGGGTTCAAGTTCGATGAGCGTCACCGGATTAATGTTCATGATGCAGGTATCACTGTACTGGGTTATGACCGTCGTGCGCCTGTCCCATGTATGGACATGACCATGTACCATATAACGCGGCTTAAACCAATCCATGAAGCGTAAGAATGATTTCATGCCGTGATGCGGTAAATCGTCAAGGTCATGGATGCCCTTTGCGGGGGCGTGCGTGACCAGAATATCGACCCCCCGTCCTTTTTGCATTTTTCGGGCGAACAACGGCACCGCACTATTCATGATCATGCCCTGCATTTCGCCATCCGAATACTGAATCGGGCTGTTGTTATATTTAATCGAACCTTCAATGCCGTAAAAGCTAATACCTTTATAGTTCACTATTCGGCGGTGTAAATTTTCGCCCCCCGGTGGACGCTCGTCGTAACCTGTATCATGATTACCCCGCACGAAGAACAGCGGCACGTTTAACACCGAGGTCACAAATTCGAGATACGCCGCTGGCATATCACCACAGCTCAACAAAAGCTCTACATCATGGTAACGTCGCCGTAGATGCGCCGCATTTTCCATCTGTTGAACGACAGTATCGCTCACGCAAAGGATTTTCACATTCAAACTCGTTTTCACTCATAACTCAGATTCATCGCTCAACCACTGCATCGGTTTTCCTGTTCCCCCACGCCGGATCATAATGATTTCCGCCATGATGCTCAACGCAATTTCTTTTGGCGTTTCCGCTTCCAATTCTAAACCTATCGGCGCATGCACGCGGCGCAGCGATTCTTCGCTCACGCCCTGTTCGTGCAGTGCCTTGACCGTCAGCGCCCAACGGCGGCGACTGCCGATTAAACCAATATACGGCGCGTTGCTTGCCAGCAGCGCCGGGATCAAGTGAATATCAATGGGCAGCCCGCGTGTGACTGCCGCAACGTAGGTTTGCCCATGAATTTGTCCGGTCACATCACCGGGATTACTCACAAGATAGCCATCCATGCCCGGCAAATAGTCCGGGTTGCAAAACTCTGCCCGATCATCCGAGATGACCACGCGAAAGCCCATCCATTTGCCCAACTCGGCTAACGCCTTGCCGACATGCCCCACGCCAATCACTAGCAGAGTCGGCGGGACGGCAATCGGCTCGATAAAAATTTCGAGCGTGCCACCGCACACCCCTGCATCACCCGCGCCAATATCGTTCAGGGTATAGCTAGGACGCCGCGTTTGACCGTCTGCCAGCACAAGCAGCGCCTCGCTGATAACCCGGCTTTCCATAGCGCCACCGCCCACTGTCCCGACAAACGACCCGTCGGCATGCACGAGCAGTTTACTTCCGGCGTGACGCGGCACAGACCCCGACACAGCGATCACCGTTGCTAATGCAGCAGGTTCGCCTGACTTTTGCGCCTCAATGATCGCTTCGTAGACTGCGCGTGTGTCATCCATCCCTATTCAACCGTGAACTCTCCAATAGTCAACCGCCCAAACTCGTCCCCACCTACCGGCATAAGGGCTGTGATGGTTGTCGCATCATACAACCCTATGACAATCGTGTAACGTCCCGGCGGCGGTTGTCTCAATTCTAGTGTAATTCTCTCACGAAATGAACCGGGTATCCAATTTTCTGGCGGTAATGCCCCCCCACCGGGGTACATATCCGCCTGTACAGCAATTTGTCCGTTCGCGTCCAGCACATGCACGAACATTTTGTAATCGCCGTCCGCCCGTCCGTCAGTACGCCAGACCCATTGAGGTTCAAGCGCATAATCGCCCAAATTCGTCATGCCATAGATAATCTCGGGAGTCAATACTTCAATCGCGCCCTCCTGAAATGCCCCTATCGGCACCTCTATATTGTTCGGCGCGGCTTGACCCTGATAGACCCAGTGCATATAAGGCATATAGTCGCCAGACACATGCGGCACAATGCGAATGCGCGTATTTTCAGTCACATACTGCGCGGGGAT
>JBBQRJ010000603.1:0-2741 GCA_038214955.1 Aggregatilineales bacterium
TTTCAGCGTGTACGACTCGATCACACGCGCCGAATTTGAAGGGATTATCAGCGCGGAAATTCGCCAGATTGACGCCTACCTTGACACCCTACTAGCGGATGCAGGAATCAGCGCGGAGCAAATCGACGTGGTGATTCGCACAGGTGGCTCATCGTTGATCCCCGCGTTCGTGAAGTTGTTGGAAGTCAAATTCGGCGCGGCGAAAGTTCGTGCGCTCGATGAGTTTAGCAGCGTGACCGCGGGATTGGCGATCACCGCGCAGCGTATTGAGAGCGGCGAAATTAGCCTCAAAGCGTATCACCGTGACGATCTGCCGCCCGAACGCACGTTTGACAGCCCGAAAGACGCGCAGATCATCGACTTCGAGACGCTCAAGAAGTACATCATGCTGACCGAAGGCAAGCCGATGCAGCAGAATCAGATCGTGCTGGTGGGCATCAACGGCGATGTGATCGCGTCCGAACTCCCCGCCGATTCGCTTGCAGAAGCGTCCCCCTTTCCCGGCAATTTGACCGCCCTCCTCGCCCTGCCCGCCGATCAATCGGTCATCCTCATGACGACGGAGTACCGGATGCTCAAACGGTCAGCGCGGGAACTGGCACAAATGCGCGAACTCGGTTTGACGCTGGCGGAGAGCGCCAAGTTTTACCGCGACGACTTCGGCGGGGAAACCGTGAGCGGGATCGCGTCGGCAACCAGCACCAACGACCACGCGCTGCTGATCACCTCAGCGGGTGCTTACAAGCTGTACACGCGGGCGGCGCTGTTTGACCGACTGGATACAGCAATCCCCTACTCGATCACGCGCATCAAAGGCGATCCGGTGGCGCTGGTGGATGTCGCGCTCAACGGGGAAATCATCGCATTCAGCCAATCGGGGAAAGTCGTGCGGATGAACACAGCGTTGCTCACGAATGGGAATGGTCGCGTGATGAACCTCACACCCGAAGATCGCATGATCGCAGCATACCCGTTCAAACAAGGCGATCAATTCCTCATGGCGTCCGCCAATGGGGTGTTACAACGAGTCGGCAATGTTGCACCCGCCAGCGGAGTCGATGGCGCGGGCGTCAAAATGGGACAGCAGAAGATCATCAGCGTGGCGCGATTGAGCGGCGAACTGTGGGTGATGACGGATCAGCGCGTGTTCAAACTGGAGTCGGCACAGATAGAGAAACCGCGTGGGATGATCGGGTTGGCAACGGGCGAAAGTGTGCGGGCGCTGTTTACATGCTGAGGGAAAAGCCGCCTCACCCCCCCGACCCCCTCTCCGAAAAGCGAGAGGGGGAGACAAGCAGACTCGTTTTAAGTCCCCTCTCCTCGTTTCGGAGAGGGGATTTAGGGGTGAGGCGAAGGAAACTAAAATGATTGCGCCGCCTGAACGTTCGCCTTGCGGCTACCAGAACAGACGGCGCTATTTTATATTCGCCCGCTTGGTTGGGCGGGAATATCCGGCACTCTTACCCATAATGCTGGCTGTGAGTCCGTAAACACACAACATTCTGATCATGAGAGGGCAAGGTAGGGCGCAACGAAAACCGATATTGTTGTTCTCGTTGTTAGGGTTGTTCCTGTTACGATTCGCGCCGCGCAAGTTGTTCGTATTGTTGTTGAACGAACCGCCCCGCAGCACCCGCATGCGCTCCCCGGTATCCCCACATAAACAGGCTTACGCCTGTGTCATGCCAAAATTTGAAATTTGATCGCTCGCTCCGCTCGCTTTGGAGTCAGAAATTCAGAACAACAGAAATCAGAATATCAAAAGATTTAAGAGAGGGCGCAACGAAAACCGATAACGTCGTACTCGTTGATAGGGTTGACCCAGTTACGATACGCGCCGCGCAAGCTGTACGTACTGCCGTTGAACGAACCGCCCCGCAGCACCCGCAGAACATCTGTTCTTTCTCCGGTATCCGCCTCACGTCCATCATTAGGATTATAGACCGACTCATAGTCCATATACAAAGAACTAACCCATTCCAATACATTGCCGCTCAGGTCAAGCGCCCCAACCCATGACGCGCCATCGGGCTTGCTGCCCACATCGGCTGTTTCGTTGGCATTATAGACTGCAAGAATTGGCGTTGGGTCGTTATTGCCCCAGGGGTATGTCCAACCTTCAACACCCCGCGCCGCATATTCCCATTCGCGTTCGGTAGGTAAACGATAGTTTTCCCCGCGCCACGCACAGTAATCCCGCGCTTGAAACCAATCGATGTTGTTAATCGGCTGTGTATCACGGGTTGAATATGGGCTGTCCGGTGTTTCGGTACAGTCACCTGCTTCGACACATAAGCCATACTGCGCCCGCGTCACTTCCGTCTGGTCTATCCAGAACGGTTCGGTAAACGTTTGAGTGTGGACGGGTTGTTCATGATCTTGCCCATCATTGCTGCCCATCTGGAACGATCCCACAGGCACCAGCACCATCGGCGCGGCGGCGGGGTCATCGGGGAACGTCGTCGCAAACGCTGCCCAACTGCCATTGGTCGTCCCTGTGAAGTTTCGAGCGCGGTCTAACTGGGGAGCATAGGCTGCTTGTTGAGTAGCATATGCTGCTTGTTGAGTAGCATAGGCTGCTTGTTGAGTAGCATGTTGAACGGTTTGTTGAACTGCCATGCTCGTTTGCATTGCATAAACCGCACTCGCTGTCAGGGTAGCAAAGGCTTGCTGCTGAATAGATTCATACGTTTGCGTTGCGCGAACGGCGTCTGCCGTCTGGGTGATGTCAAGCCAAACTT
>JBBQRJ010000604.1:0-2737 GCA_038214955.1 Aggregatilineales bacterium
CCCCCACCCCGCTCGCTGCGCTCGCCTCCCTCCCCCGAATTCAGGGGAGGGCGCAAACAGGAGTCGGCTTGCTCCCCTCCTCGAATTCGGGGAGGGGTCGGGGGTGGGGTCAAAAATAACGATCTGCGTAAGGTGAGTTAAAAGTTGAAAGTGACAAGATTTTTACTTTTAACTTTCCACTTTTAACTTTTAACTGTTTCTCTTACCCTCTCAGCAACGCCGGAATATCTCTTAGCTTGGGCAGTTTGCCCGCCAGCAGCGTATTCACACGGAACAAGCGCCCCGCCAGCCACATCGCCCCGACTGCCGCCAGCGCCAGCAGCACAAGGCTCACGACAATTTGCCACGCGGGTACTTCCGACACCACGAGGCGGATCGCCATCGCTATCGGCGCGGTGAGCGGAAACAGGCTCATCACGGTTGGCACAGCCCCTTCGGGCGACGAGACAAATAACGAGATAAAGTAGAACGGTAGCGCCGCCGGAAGCGTGAAGATCACCGCGTACTGCGGACCTTCGCGCATCGAATTAGAGAGCGCCCCGACAATGCCATACAAACCCGCGAACATGAAATACGCGAGGATGAAAAACAGCAGCAGCAGGGGCAAATCATCGAGCGGCAGGTTGATATTCGCAATCGTGCTGAGGAGTCCCAACGTTTCATCCAACTGCTGACCCCCCGCGACCCGCGCAATGATGAATATCCCGCCGATCCAGACCACGACTTGCAGCAAACCCAGAATGCCGAGCGCGAAAATCTTACCCATCAGCAGTTGAGTCGGGCGCACTGTCGAGATCAAAATCTCGATCAAGCGCGTCTCTTTTTCTTCGATCACCGTTTGCAGCAAATAGCCGTTGGTGACGAACAGGCTCAATGTCAGCGTGATCGAGAACACGTAGACGAGGATGAACGATGCACCCTCATCTTGCGGCGCGACTTCACCCGTTTCATCATTCCCCCTCACGTTTAACGAGCGGTTGATCTGCTCGATGTTCGACGGATTCACGAGGCGCGTGTACAGCGATTGATCCACGCCTTGCGACAGCGTATTCAGGATCAAGGTTTTGATAGGGTCAGACGAAATCAAACTCACGTTGAGCTTTGGCTGCACCACCGTCACATCGCCTGTTTCGAGATAATCTGCCGGGATCAAGTAGTAAACCTGAATATCGCCCGCATCAAGCGCCGCCCGCGCCGATTCTTCATCAGGGTACAGGTGCAGCAGTCCCTCTAATCTACCGGGATCGCCAAACCGCCCTGTTTGATCGACATAGCCCGCGCTTGTCAGCGATTCCATGTCGAAATTTTCCGCAGCGGATACGGGTTCTTCTTCCTCAGTCGTGTTCATGCCTTGAATAAACTGGTAGCCAAACAACAGCACCGCCGCGACAATTGGCACGCCAAACGTGGTGAACAAATACCCACGCCGCCGCGCATTCCGTCGCAGTTCGTACAAAAAGACTCGCATTGTGTGACCCATTAGGCGGTTCGCTCCTCAGTGGCAGTGGTTTCCATGCCGCTTGACCGGAAGATCGCGCTCACGGTTTGGCGTAAATTCGGACGCTTGCCGTACATCAACAGCGACCAGCGGAAGATGCGTGCCGATGCCCACGTCACAAAAAGCGCCGTCAGCAGCAGCAGTACCATGCTGGTGATCAACTGCCAAGTCGGGATCACGCCAAAGCCCATCCGCAAAATCACCGCCACAGGCGATGTGAGCGGGAACAACGTCAAGAACGTGACAATAAAGCTGTCCGGCGCAGTGAAGAACTGCACAATGGCGAAAAACGGAACTGCCAACCCGAATGAAAACAACCCCGCGAGTTGACGGCTTTCCTGTTCTGACCCCACCACCGCGCCGATCCCCGCCATGAGGCTGGCGAGGAAGAAATAGCCGAGCAGAAAGTAGATCAGCCCGACGATCAGCAGGTCAGGCGGGATACTGATTCCCGACAGAAACTCGGAGTTCTGCCCTAGTCGCAGGGTGATATACCCCATCAACACCCAGATCGTGAGTTGCGTCAAACCGAGCAGACCCAAGCCGATGATTTTGCCGAACAGCAGTTGGAACGGCGTAATTGATGTGACCAGAATTTCCATAATGCGGTTCGACTTTTCTTCGACCACGCCCGACATGAGATAGCCGCTGGTCGTTTGCGATGCCAGCAAAAACACCATCACAAAGATGAGCGGCGCGAGGAACACCCCGATCACGGCATTGTCGGCTATCACACGCCCGTTGTCCAAGGTGAGAACAGCAGTGTTCACGGGGTCTTTGATACGCACTGCAACTTCGGGTTCAAGATCACCACCGAGATTTGCCAGCAAAAACGTGTCAATCTCGTCGTTCAGCGCGTCGGGTGTATCCCCATTGCTGATCAAGCGGACGCGCCCCGTTTCCAGATAGTTGGGTGGCAGCACAAAATACGCGCCGATTCCCTCTGTAGCGGTCAACGCGCCTTCTGCTGCTGCTTCGGTTTCGTATCGCTCAAAAGACTCTGGTTGATCAATCGCTTGCGCTAATATACCGCTCTGGTCAACATAGCCGACCCGCCCGACTCGCGTCGAGTCCATCTCATTTTGGAACGTGAGCGCAAATACGATCACCATCAAACCGACGGTGATCAAGGGGACGCCGAACGCCGCGAACAGGAATCCGCCGCGCCGGATGTTCGTAAAATACTCGTGCCTTGCAACGAGCATCGCCCTATTCACGAGGTTTATCCTTGTCCGATGC
>JBBQRJ010000605.1:0-2729 GCA_038214955.1 Aggregatilineales bacterium
TCGACATGAACAGCGAGGGTCAGTTGAGTGAAGCGGAACGCGAGGAAATGCTAGACTTCATTCGGGTGGATGAGATGATGTCACTGCTCAAAGCCAAAATTAAACTCAAACTCAAGCGAGAGTCGGCGTGAGCATTACCAAAGCTCAACGCAAAATTGTGCGCGAACGTTCCGGGGATTGCTGCGAATACTGCCGTTTGCCAGAAAGCGGCGGAACGATCACCTTTCACGTCGATCACATCATACCGATCAAACACCGTGGAGCAGATCACAACGATAACTTATGTCTGGCGTGTTATAAATGCAATGGACACAAAGGTTACGAAATTGCCGGTTTCGATCCCGTAGGCGGTATCCTCACACGCTTATATCATCCCCGCGAACAACAATGGGATATGCATTTCGCTTTGATTGACGATATGGTAATCGCAGGACGCACGCCAGAAGGTCGAACGACAATCTACGTTTTGCAGATGAACGATGCAGAGCGAATAGAAAACCGACAACTATTAGTTGAACTTGGCGAGTATCCGTGTAAGAAAGCCTAGTTGCCTGGTCTGATTTTTAGCATCTTCCGGTAAATCTCAACTGTCGCATTCGCCACCTGATCATGGGTGAAGTGAGCCAGCACTCGCGCCCGCCCCTTTGACGCCAGTTCCGCCCGCAGACTCGCGTCGTCGCGCACCCGTGAGATCGCATTCGCCAACGCGGTCACATCGCCTTCGGGCGTGACCAAACCCGCATCCCCGATCACGTCAGGGATCGCGCCGCTGTCCGAGCCGATCACCACCACGCCGGACGCCATCGCTTCGACCAGCACACGCCCAAACTGCTCTTTCCAGTTGGGACGGGTGAGCGACGGCAAAACGAGCGCATCCACTTGATGATACAGCGACGGCATTTCTACCGATGGCACTTGCTCCCGAAACGTGATCCGATCCGCGTAGGGGGCGGCTTGCGCCTTCAACCGAGCCGCAAACGTTCCGCCGCCCACGATCAGCAAGCGCCAATCACCGGGCAGCCGCCCAAGTGCGTTGATCAACACCTGTACGCCTTTTTCTTCGACCAAACGCCCAAAGTAACCCACTGTAAACGGGCGATCCACACGATCCACCGGATGAAACAACGCGGGGTCTGTGCCAAACTGCGCGATCACGCTCATGCCGCCGCGATAGCCTTTCGCCCGCCACACATCGGCGGCGCTTTGCGTTCCCGCCAGCGCGTAATCAATGGTGTTGAGCGTCCAGCGTTCGCCCCAACTGAACGGCGGAGGGTAATTTCGCAGAATGTTCTGCCAGCTAAAAAACAACGACTTCGCGCCGACTCGCCGCGCATGAAATAAGGCTTGCCACGCGGATAGGTTGTAGGGTTCTTCATCGATATGCACGATGTCCGGTCTAAACTCACGGATGCAGCGCCCCAACGTGGGGTAGCTGTGCAAGTGAAAATCGCCGTTGCGGGAAATCGGGACGACCTCAAGTCGATAGCCATCCGTGTAGACTCGCTCTAGGCGCGTTTCGCCGCGCTCATCTTTCCATGAGGGCGGCACAAGCGCCAGCAGATCAACGCCCGCCTTGCCAATGAGTTCAAGTTTCTTCTGATAGATGCCGACAATACAGGCTTTGGAGATCATCAAGACGCGCATAGAAGTTCACAGTTTACGGTTGACAGTTTACAGCCAACGCAGTATAGCAGATGCAACATTATTTGTAGGGACGCGCAACGGTGCATCTGAATAAATCAATCTCGTGTAACCAAAGTCGGTAAATCGCATCCGTACAGTGGACATATACGCCTTATGACAAGACGGCTATTCTGTTGCTGTTACGTTCGTACAAATTCAAAAAGGAAAATACGTCGATGGAGATTTCGCTCCCACTGGGTAACTTGTCGTTGTTTCTCGCTGGCACATTGATTCTGCTGATCACGCCGGGTCCCGCTGTGCTATATATTGTCGCCCGCAGCGTTGATCAGGGGCGGCGTGCGGGGATCATCTCTGTATTGGGTATCCAGACCGGAACGCTAGCGCATGTGTTCGCCGCCGCACTCGGCTTATCCGCAATTCTGCTCACATCAGCGTTGGCATTCGACATTGTGAAGTATCTCGGCGCAGCCTACCTCATCTATTTGGGTGTGAAAACGCTGCTCGAAAAGAAACCCGTCGCTGCAACGGAAACCGTCGAACCGCGCAGCCTCAAATCAATCTACTCACAGGGGGTCGTTGTCGCAGTCCTCAACCCCAAAACGGCGCTGTTCTTCTTCGCCTTCCTGCCGCAGTTTGTCGATCCAGCACGCGGGTCAGTGCCGCTTCAATTCCTGCTGCTCGGCTTAATCTTTACCGGACTGGCGGCGGTAACGGATGGCACATGGGCGCTGCTCTCAGGGACAGCGGGGGGATGGCTGAAACGCAACCCACATTTCTTGCGCGTGCAAAAATACATTAGCGGTACGGTCTACATTGGGTTGGGCTTGGTGACGGCGTTCTCTGGCAGTAACGGGAATAACAATTCGTAGGGACGCGCAACGGCGCGTCCCTGACGTTTGGCTCTTTGTGGAAAGAAGAAATGACTTTCGGTAGAAATGAAGGTGCGAATTTGCATCTCAAGAAAGTCATTTCCCATGAAAACGATGCCACAGAGCGAAAGTTTGGTCAAGGACATGCTTCAATTGATGGAAGCATCACGCGACGGATTTGGACAGGGGCGGGTGTATCTGCGGGCGGTGCTGATG
>JBBQRJ010000606.1:0-2720 GCA_038214955.1 Aggregatilineales bacterium
GGTGGGGGTCAAACTGACACCCTGCGTAAGGTGAGTGATATAAGGCGTTTTAAATGAACTGCTGATCTAAATTCATATCAACGGTGAGGACTACAACCCGCTCACCCGTCTTTGTACTCATATCGGTATGGAGACTGATAAGATTGCACCCGGCAATCTCTTTGACCATCGCTTCAATTAACGGACGCGAAATCTCGAATAGCTGACGACGGGTCTCTTTAACCAGTTCCCGCCCTTCGCGGCTTTCTGCCAACTTCCTTTCAGCCGGAGTGAGGATACCCCGTAATCGGACAAGAATCATATCGCCTAAAAAGGTCGTTTTGACATCCTGGGGGCCACGCCCAAGATATTCCTTCTCAAACTTGATCATGGCTTTGGTAAATTCGGCTTCATGTTCGCCGCGTGTTTTCTTTCGCATCATTGTTATCTCTCAAACCTCGTTTCGAGATGACCGCAGCATCTCCAAAATCGAAACCTGTATCAACTCGATATTTCTCATAGTATAGCTCAACCATCAGTTCCCAATGGTATATCAGTTGCTCGCAAAAAATATATAGCTGGTTTAACGTCACAGCCAGGACGATTGTCATCAGGAATAAGCCGCTGAAAACATACGTGCGCTACATTCCATATACTTGGGAAATCTATTGGGATTGGGTCCGATGTCTAGGGCTGCTAGGCGGTAGGTCTTGCCGTCAATTTGCGCCTTGATAGCTTCGAAGGTACACATGGTTGATAGTGATCCAGCAGAGCATTGGCTGGCACACTATGTCCTGCATAGTTCACGCTAATCTCGATAGGGTGAGGTGACTGCCCGTTGTTCGCACATTCATAAGGCTGTCGTTTCTGAGAATGTGTAAGAAACCATCTGAAAATTAGGTAGTGGGCTGGTAAGGTGACAACTGTCGGCTTTACCCATGACATTTGTTACGCCGAGTGCGATTCCACCGTTGATTCAAAGTGGTTGTAGCAGCAGCGGGAAGAAACTGCGTCCCCCTAGGAGCAACCCATCCCGCGTTTGCGCCCGGTTTCATCAAGCAGGTACAGCCGCTTGAGGATGTGTCCAATCCACTGCGTATCCCCCATCTTCTCTACGGGTTGCCCGATCAGTCGCGCCACCTTCTCGCGCAGCACCGCTGCCTTGATCCACACGGTGCCATCCTGACCGCGAGTCATCAGTTCGAGCGCCTGAAGAACTGCCTCTTCACGTTCACTCAATGCCTTGCCCTGACTGATCTGCTCGTCGTTCTCCGCTGCCGCTGCAATCGCTTCGAACAGCCCAGTGACCTGCCCGTGTTCCTCGAAAAACGCTGCCAGTGCCACCAACGGCGACCACAGCTCACTGGAGCGGTTGTTTAGGGTATGCAGCGCCGGACGCTCAAAGTAGTTGGTATAGATATGGGGAAAGGCAGTTAATGCCAGCATATACATCTGATGACGCACTGCCGCACCATCGAAATCGGGTGGGAACGAGGGCATTTTCTTATCGGTGCGGCGCATCGGGATGGCAATGCAGCGCGACGCGAGGATGTCCTCCAGCCCAGCAATTGCCGCCAGAATCTTCGGTGAGTACACGTCGAATGCCTGCGGTTTCATATCCTCCCCAATCAGACGGATAGCGGGCATTCCCTGCTTGTAACCACTGTTGAGAAGCTGGCGGATTTGCTGCATTCCGGGGTCTTTGGGATTGTAGTAGCGCTCCGCTTCGTCGATGCCGACCGTGCAGCTCGTGTAGTGGATCAGCCGGAACATGGACGGGCCCGTTGGATCGGAGGTGCTGACCATGTTGAAGGCAAGCGGCTGCATCACACGCATGACGGTACTTTTGCCGCTGTTCTTGGGTCCGTTCAACGCGAGATAAGGATAGGCGGGAAACATCGTGTAGAAGTAGGTGCCAATCGTCCACAGGGCGAGGATGGCGCTCTCAACTTCGGAGCGGAAATCGACGTACTGCGTGAACAGGTCATGGACGGTTTTGAAGACCTGACCCGGCTCGACGGTTTCACCTTTCAAAAAGCGTTGGATGTCCGCAAAGCGCCAGCGCATCAGGAAGTCGGAACCTTCGGGCAGGACGCGCAGCGCGACCTCTTTCCCGTTGAGGGAGATGATCTGCGCGTCGCTCAAGCGCACGAGTTCGTGCGACGACGTAACCAGATAGGGCTGAGTGTTCAGCCGCTTATCCTTCGTCCGCTCGATGACGGAAATCGTGACCAACGCGACATCGCGCTGAAAGCCAAGCGCGGGCGAGAGCAGTGGTACGTCGTCGCCCAGAATTTGCGGCAGGTCGTCGTCTTCCCCTTTCTCCGTTTTGGCGCGGGTAGCTTTGAGCAGGTCGTTGAACACCCGCCCTTTGATCCCCAGCTTCGCCAGTGCCGCGCGGAAGTCGCTCAGTTCCATTTCATCCAGATCGACTGCGTGCTGAAACAGGTCGCGCACTGCATCTTTGCGCTCCAGTCCGATCAGAAATGCAACGCGCTCGATTTCAGATTGCAGCCATGTCTTGGCTTTGTTCAACACATCCTGCACCGCATCGGTGGTCGCGCCGTGCTGCGCCAGCCAGTCGTTAGTGTCCTTCACACCGTCGGGCAGACGCGGAATAAGCGCGGTTGCGCCGAGCGACTTGGCGATCTCACGATTCTTCTCCATCGCGGCGGGTGTGTTGTCCAGCGCGACGAACACGCGACGATGCTGACGGAGTTCCGCCAACAGGTCGTCCGAGA
>JBBQRJ010000607.1:0-2715 GCA_038214955.1 Aggregatilineales bacterium
CGCGATCAATGAAGCGAGGTGTCCCACCGACTCCCCGAAACGCCCGCACAGGACTGTTGACTCCGCCGGGAATCAACTGCTGTGCCTTCTGAAATAGAGCTTCGGATTGAACGGTTTTCATGAGTTGTTTGCCTGTTCCATAAGCTGCTTCGCGCCTTTTTCGAGGGCTTCTTGTGCCAGCGCGAGTCCGACATCATAAGGATTATGCACACTCGTGACGATGGCAACATCAATTTGCTGTGTGCCGTCAAGCGAGGTTACGCGCCCGCGCAAATGCAATTGATCCCCTATTAGGTGAGCATAAGCAGCAATAGGGAGAGAACAACCGCCGCCTAAGCCCATAAGGAAAGCGCGTTCGGCGGTGACTGCCAGCGCCGTCTCTCGATGATGGATGGGTTCGAGCGTTTGCAGCAATGCGGATTCATCGCGGGTTTGCACGGCAATTGCACCCTGACCGGGGGCTGGCAGCATATCTTCCAGATCAAGCACCTGACTCACCACATCGATGCGCCCAAGCCGTTCGAGTCCGGCATATGCCAGTACAATCGCGTCTTACTCTCCCTCTTCAGCGAGTGCTTTACGGATTCGCGTATCCACATTGCCCCGTATATCTAGCATATTGAGGTCGGGGCGTTTGTGTAACAGTTGGGCAGAACGGCGATAACTGCTCGTGCCAACCCGTGCGCCTTTCGGCAGCGTGGCAAGGGTGTAACCGTGACGACTGATCAGCACATCGGCGGGGTTCGCCCGCTCGGAGATCGCGCCGATCACCAAACCTTCGGGTGGATGCGTGGGTAAGTCTTTGAGGCTGTGAACAGCACAATCAATGCGTTTTTCGTACAGCGCCGATTCGAGTTCGGCTGTAAACACGCCTTTGCCCCCGATCAGCGGAAGCGGCGTATCAAGCACTTGATCGCCCCGTGTCTTGATGATCTCGTATTCGACCTGTAACGCGGGCAAGGCGGCAACCAACAACCCCATCATGTGGTTGGTCTGCCAGAGCGCCAAGTTTGATCCGCGTGTGCCAAATCGCAGAGTGTTCATAAGCAATGTTCCGAACCTGAAAACATAACATAGGGGAGATCGTGCGCGGATGCAACGGATTGCGCGATTTCAGGCTCATCATTCAAGGCGAACAATTCTCGAACCGCATCCGCGTAGAGATCGCCTTTTCCTTGTGCCGCCTGTTCTCGCAAACGCGAAGTTGGTTCGTGCATCAAGCGATTAACGAGGCGATGCGCCATAAGGGTGATAAGCTGGCGGGTGCGTTCGTCTGCATCGGGTAGACGGCTGAGGGTGTGCGTCAGTTCCTCATCTGCAATGATTTGCGCCTGCTCCCGTAATTGCTTGATCACGGGGACAACTTGCCGACTCCGAATCCAGTCTGTGAACCGTTCTATTTCCTGTTCAATGACCGCTTCGACCTGCGGGATCGCCGCCCTACGCAGTTCGATATTCGCATCGACCACCGATTGCAGATCGTCAATGTCATCATACTGCACGCCGGGCAGTTCGCGGATCGTCGATTCAACATCACGGGGGACAGCAATGTCCATAATGACGAGCGGACGACCCTGCCGCCGATCCAGCACAGACTCTAGGTCATGACGAGTGATGACGGGCTGCGGCGCACCCGTCGCACAAATGATCGCATCTGCCCACACCAACGCCTCGCGCAGTTGAAGCCAATGTACGGCTTGACCGCCAAAATCAGTTGCTAACCAGTCGGCGCGTTCAAAGGTGCGATTGAGGAACATCAGATCAGTCATGTCAAAACGCTTGAGTGCCTGTGCTGCTAACATTGCCATTTTCCCCACACCGACGATCAATAGCTTCGCGGGTTGAAGCGGGTTGAGCTTTTCCATCACGCGCCGCGCCGCCACATGACTCACAGACGTGGTATAGCGGCTGATCGGCGTTTCAGTCCGCGCCCGTTTGCCCGTGTGAATGGCGTGCGCGAACAGGCGAGAAAGAACCGTCCCGATGGTGCCAGCACTTCGGGCGTCTTCAAACGCCCCGGTGACCTGCCCTAAAATTTCGCTTTCCCCAAGAATCATGGAGTCTAAGCCACAGGCAACCCGCATAAGATGACGCGACGCCTCATCTCCAACATGGCTGTAGAGGTGTGGGCTTAAGTCTGCGTGGCTGACTCTCGACAAAAACTGCTCGACGAGCGCGATTGCATCCTCTACATGGGGGGTTGAGACAATGACCTCAAGTCGATTGCATGTAGACAAGATCACCGCTTCATAAACGCCCTGTGTCTGCGCTAACAGAAGGCGTTTTAGTTCTTCGAGCGCACTTTGCAGCGCACAACCCGAAAGCGTCAGTTTTTCCCGTATTTCAATGGGCGCGGTTCGATAATTGAGTCCCATGACAACAATCGGCACAACAACACTCCTGATTGCATCTATCCAGTTGACGGATGAAAAAGGCATCGACTTCGTGATCAAACAAGATTCCCCTATGATCTGGGAAAAAAGCAATTGGCACAAGAACCAAGCTGTGCCTTAGCGGTGATGAATCAGCGCAGTACAAGCCTCGTGACGAGGTTGCTTCCCTCAACGCCAAACCAGGGGGATGCAACAGCGGCGTTCTCAGTCATGCGGGCAGCATGGGATGTTGCGGGGATGGCAACATGGCAGCGCGGATCACTGAGAATCCATTTCAAGAGGACTTGCGCCCATGTCGTGACGCCGAACGGTTTCAGCGACG
>JBBQRJ010000608.1:0-2649 GCA_038214955.1 Aggregatilineales bacterium
GATTCGCTTTCGGCTTCAACCGTTACTTTGACTTTGCCGTGAAAACTTTCCGGTGGTAACTGGATGATCAATTTGCCGTCTTCACCAACGGTTTCTTCAAGTACCAGTCTATGTATCATTGCGGAGACTCCTCACTCTGACTCGAATAACTGTAGTTTACATGGACGCGCCGTTGCACGTCCCTACGAAATTTTGCACGCGGGGTGCGTCCCTACGAGGTTTTACGCCGTCCGCGCATCCAGTTTAAGAAGCGCGGATAAAGTTCCTCGAAGGCGCGGTAGAGAATGGGGTAGTGGACGTAATCCCACGCGCCGATGTGCCGGGTCACGATGCCGCGAAAGCCGCGTTTGAAGTTATACACGCCCCACAGCGGATCCGCCTCGTTGAACACGTTGGGAGCGCCCCACATATCGTAAGTTGTGTAGCCGTGCTGTTTCGCCCAGCGCATCGCTTCCCATTGCAGCAGGTAATTGGGCATTTTGTCGCGTTGATCGTCAGACGATGCGCCGTAGAAATACCAGCATTTTTTGCCGAAATGGAACAGAATCACCTGAGCAATGGCTTTGCCGTCGGCTTCTGCGATCAACGGGTGAGCTAACCCGCCTTCGATGAATACGCGCCACGCCTGTTCATAGTAAGACGACGGACGGATCAGAAAATTGTCGCGTTCGCCAGTCACCCTGTACAGGTCGTAGAGCAGAGGCAGATCGTTCACTGTGCCGAGTCGCACGGTGACGCCTTCGCGCTCGGCAATGCGAACTTTGCGCCGCGTACTCTGGCTCATCCCCGCCAGCAGTTGATCTTCGGTTTGGGTGAGGTCAATATTTACCGTATTACGAAACTGCACCTGATCGTTTGAGAACTTCCAGCCGCGATCTCGCAGAATTCGCATGAAGACTTGCCCCGTTGGATTAGGCGTGTCGTCAGGGGTAGGAGTCGCCGTATCATCGACGGCGGGAGCGGCAGATGGGATTCCCGTCGCTGCGATCACATCCGGGTCAATTTTGAGCCATACGGCGCGGTTATGGCGTGCCGCACGCTGCAATTGATCCAGCACGTCGGAGGCAAGGTCAGCATCCTCATAGGCGAATGCGGGTCCTTTGGGAACGTACATCATGTTCACTGCGCCGATACTTCGCACGCCGACAGATGCCATCGCTACAATCTGATCGCCGCGCTTGTATGCCATGCGAATGGGTCGCCAGCCTGTCGTGAGGTGCTTAAACTCGCCCCATTCCCACGTTTGCAGAATATGGGCATAGGGCATCTGCCGCAGCGAATCGTTCCATGTATCGCGGTGGGTGATGATTTCAGTCGTTAGATCGCTCACAAAGTCTCCGAGGCACGTCTATTCACCGCCCATTGATACGCCGCGTAAATGATCGGGTTGTAAACTTTATCCCATGTGCCGATTGAGCGGACAACCTCGCCGCCCCACCCGCGTTTGAAGCCGTACACGCCCCACAAACCATCAGAGCGCGTCTCGAACGCTGCTTCGAGTTGTTCCGGCGGCGCGTCGGGGATGCCCCAGAGATCATATTCGGTGCAGCCGCGCCGCTTCGCCCACTGGATTGCCGTCCACTGAATGCCGTAGGTCGCCATAAGGTTACGTTTCTCGTTGGAGGATGCACCGTATAAATACCATGCCGTTTTGCCGAGGGCGAACACCATGATTCCGGCTAACGTGTCGTTTTCGTGCTGCGCGAGAATCAGCGCCGCGTCGTGTGGTACAAAGAGATCATACGCCAGACGGTAGTAATCTGGTTCATGCACGCCGAATTCGTTGCGCGATCCTGTCACCTGCATGATGGCGTTGAACTTCGCTACGTCGTCGTGTGAACCTTCGATGTAACGCACGTCATTTTTGAGACTCTGGCGGATTTTGCGGCGCGTGCCTTGATTCATGCGGGCGAGAATCGTTTCGTCGTCGCCTGTGATATTGATCACAACGGTGCGCGGCGGCTGAATGGTTTGATCGGTTTCTTTAAAGCCGAATTTTGCGAAGTCAGGCACTATTTCGCTAGGGCGAAATATGCCCGCTTCGCAGCGCAGAAACGCCGCGCTGTGACGTTTGGCGCACTTGTGAATTGCGTCCCACAAGGGCGATTCTTGCGCGGGATCGGTGAACAGGGGAGCCATCGCCACATATGCCAGCGTGCCGAGTCGCATGGGGAGGGGACGAAAGAGGATTTGCGCCCCCGCGACGATCTTCCCGTTTTCCGTTAAGGCGACACGATCCGCACGCCAACCGTAAGCGCCTTTGAGGTCAGCCCAACGCGCCGCCTGCAAAATGTGAGCGCGGGGATGTGTATGGACGAACGCATCCCAATCGGACGCGGAAGGCGTAATGACGGTGAACATAAATACCCCGAACGTGTTAATGTCAAACACGGGGCATTATAGCAGATCAGCCTCACCCCCAACCCCTCCAAGTGGAGGGGGGAGACAAAGCAACCTCACCCCCAGCCCCTCTCCAAGTGGAGAGGGGAGCAAGGATGACGAGGTAGGGATTTACATATCGGGGGTGGCGATGTCTGTACCTTCGATCTCTGTGCCGCCGTAGTAGATGTAAGGCATCGTGATCACGCCGTCCGCGCCGATCACCCCTGCTAATACACCGCACGGAGTCACATCACCGCCGGGAGCATA
>JBBQRJ010000609.1:0-2623 GCA_038214955.1 Aggregatilineales bacterium
AACCGCTTGAACAATCCGCCGCACTTTGGAAGCAGACATGGGAATCAGGTTAGGGTAGCTGTGCATGAACGACATATAGCGCGTATCTGTCACAATATCGATGGTATCCCCCGTTAGCAGCACGCCGCGCCCTTCTGCGCCCTCGCGCCAGTGCAGCACAGCCGATCCATCAAAATGTCCGCCAGTGCGTATCAACGTCAGACTGTCCAAGTGCGATCTTTGGCTCAGACTTGACCCGATACAGTGATGGCTCGGCAAGTTCAACGACGTTATGATGATTCTGTTGTAGCGCATCCAATGTCGTCCAACGCTGCCCATTAGGATTCACATACTGGCGCTCATCTTCACAAATCGGACACTCAACCGGCGGTTGCTCAGAGTCAGAGTATTGCGTTCCGCACGTCACACAGATATAACATGGCATCGTTCACGCTCCAGTAATCATTCGAGATCATCGTTCCTGTGTTATACCTATGCGAGACTCGCATCACAAGAGACATTCGTTCGGGAAACCGCTGTACACAAGTGCAGTTGCGGGAGACACCTGTTTCTGCCGCCCCACCCTCTGGCGGAGAGGCTGCTTTACTCCCCCTCTCCTCTTTTCGGGAGAGGGGGTTGGGGGGTGAGGCTATCTCTCCTCTTTTCGGGAGAGGGGGTCGGGGGGGTGAGGCGGCTTTGTGGGAGAGGCTTAACTTGTCGCCCACCCCTCTACCCGAACTTTGCACACTAAGGTATAAAAGACTCCATCGCACGATGGAGTCTTTGTATGATCCGAATTGCCTTTTTGCTGTTTTCTCTGTGCTTATACTTACTCGCCGGATGCGTCGCTGAAGAACAATCGTCGCTGATCGTCTCGCTGGTAGTGGATGGTCAGGAACGCGCTTACCCCCAATCCAGCCCGATCACCGTTGGCGACTTCTTAGGTCAGGTTCAAGTCGAACTTGGCACGCTGGATGATGTGACTCCGCCGATCTACACGCAGATCAGCGATGGAATGCGCGTCACCGTCGTGCGCGTGTCTGAAACCGAAGATTGCAGCACCCACGATATTGCCTATCAGGAACGGCGCGTCCCCAACGAAGGCTTACCCGCTGGTGAAGAAAGAGTAGTACAGGCGGGACAAAGCGGCGTTGAAGAAACTTGTTTCCGCGTGATGATCCGCGACGGTGTGCGTCAGGAACCCATCCCCATTCGCAGCACCATCATCACCGCGCCCGTTGACGCCGTAATCTCGTTTGGTCCCACTGGCGAACTTGACCCCGTGCAAATCGGCGGGACGCTGGCATACATCAGCAACGGCAACGTGTGGATTATACGCGGCAGCAGCATTGACAAGCGTCCGCTCACCACCACTGGCGATGTCGATAACCGTGTATTCTCGCTCACCGAAGACGGGCGACAGCTTCTATTCAGCCGCGAATCCACCGAAGAAACGGCGTTCAACCGCCTGTGGCTCATCAACGATACGACGGGCATAGGCGACGCCATCCCCTTAGTTCCAGAAAATGTGATTTCAGCCGATTGGGTTCCCGGCGAAGCCAACACGATCAGCTATTCGACAGGCGAAAAAACAGGAGAAGCCCCCGGCTGGCGTGCCAATAACGACTTATGGACGATGCGTCTCGACACCACCTCCGGCGACTCGCTCAATGCCCGTTCGCTCGTTGCCGCGTCCAGCACGGGCTTATATAGCTGGTGGGGAACAACCTACGAATGGTCGCCCGACGGCGATCAACTGGCGTGGGTACGCGCCGACTCGCTTGGCTTGATCGATCTCTCATCAGGCGTATTCAATCAATTACTCAGCTATCCGGTGTTCAACACGCGCCAACCTTGGTCTTGGCGGGCAACCGTGTCATGGTCGCCCGACAGCAGTTTGATCTTGACCACCGTTCACGGCTTGCCCATTGGCAGCGAATCCGCCGAAACGAGTCCCGCCTTCCATGTCGCCGTAACCGACTCCACCGGAGCATTCAACGCAGACATTGTGCAAAACGCGGGCATCTGGTCCAAGCCGCAGTATTCGCCCCTACTAGGCGCTGGAGAGGGTTATATCGCCTATTTGCGGGCGCGTGACCTCTCCAACAGCATCAGCGGCAGCGCGGAATACGATCTCGTGGTGGCAGACAGAGACGGCAGCAACGCCCGTGTGTTGTATCCCGAACGCGGTCAAGCCGGACTCACCGCCGACTCGCCTTTCTTCACATGGAGTCCCGACGGAAGGCAGATCGCGTTCATCTACGGCGGCAATTTGTGGGTCGTTGATGTCGAGTCGGGCATCGCCAACCAACTGACGTTAGATCGCGGCGCATCCCGTCCTGTTTGGACACGCTAACCCGATGAGACGTGACTTCCTGATTGCCCTTGTCGCGCTGACGGCGCTGTTTGGCAGCATCGTTGCAGCGGGCGGCACGTTGCGCGAACGTGATGAACGCTTGCGTGGCTACGTTGACCCTACCCAAAACGCCGATCTCCCTTTTCGCGTGCCGCTGCTTGGCATCAATGCCGAATTGACACAGTACAGCGCCGATGACCTACCCGCACAGTTTGACCTCATGGAATCGGCACAGGTTCATTGGGTACGCCAGTTTGTGCGTTGGGACGAGATCGAATCCGCGCAAGG
>JBBQRJ010000610.1:0-2621 GCA_038214955.1 Aggregatilineales bacterium
TCGCCAGACGTTCCCGCAAACGCGAGTCCCCCGACAAATATCACGATGAATGCTAAAATTGCCCGATCATACGACGATGCGTTGAGCAGCAAGTACACCCCGATCACCGTAATCAAGCCAAATACGAGCGCGGGCAGCCCCGCCACGATCACATAATCTCGTATCGATAGATCGCCGGGGATTTCAACCTGCGTGCGCGTCCAGCGAACCGCCCGCCGCCCGATCAACAACAGCCCAAGCAGATGTAACGCCTCGTGGGGCAAACCAAAAATGCGAATAATAAGGTTCATAAAATGCTGATCCGTCCACTCACGCTGTTCTGTAGGGACGCGATAAATCGCGTCCCATGTACGGCAAGATAAGCCCACCCCCCCCCCCACCCCACCCCCGACCCCTCCCCGAATTCAGGGAGGGGAGTCAGCAAAAGCGTCGTTTACATCGGAGGATGAGCCGGAAACAGACACTGACGGAGCGCGTTTGAGCCTCCTTTAGGAGGCTTTCTACCCCTTGCCGGAGGCTTGAGCCTCCGGCAAATCGCTTAACTTGGTGCATATGGGACGCGATTTATCGCGTCCGTTCCAATTTTAACACGCCCATCAGTTGATCTAGATCAAAAACCCGATTACCATTAGAGGAAAGTTGAATGGTAAAAGAGGCTAAAATGGGTGATGTTGTACTAGAACAAAAAACGGGCGCGGAAGATGTGATCTGGGACTTGTCTGTCTTTTACAAAGACATGGACGACCCCACAATTCAGAGCGACATTGACCGCGTACAGGGTTTGGCAGACGAGTTCGCGGCAAAATATCGCGGGCGCGTGGGACAGTTAGACGCCGAAGAGATGGTTGATGCGATGATCGAGCAGGAAGCGATCTATGACATTACAGGGCGCGTCGGCTCGTTTGTTTCGCTCAATTTCAGCACCGATACCAGCAATCCCACATTCGGCAAAATGCTCCAGCATGTGCGCGAAAACGGCGCGAAACTCAGCCAGAAGATGCTGTTTTTCGACCTCGAATGGAAAGCCGTCGATGAGGTGGTTGCCGCTCATTTGCTGGCAGACCCCACGCTCGGCAAGTATCGTCACCCGCTGGAAGCAGACCGCCGTTATAAGCCCTACACCCTCAGCGAAATTGAAGAACAGATCATCGTTGAAAAGGATGTCACAGGGGCGGGCGCGTGGGTGCGTTTCTTCACGCAGTTGACCAGCGCCTTGCGTTTCGATTGGGAAGGCGAAAAGGTTAACCAGTCCAAGATTCTCGATAAGCTGTACAGCGAAGACAGCGAGATTCGCCATAAAGCCGCCGACTCGGTGACCGCTGGCTTACAAACCAAAGAAATGGAACTCACCTACATTTACAATACGCTGGTGATAGACAAGGCGAATGAGGACAAGCGGCGCGGCTATCCAAACTGGATTTCGGCGCGTAACCTTGCCAACAAAGCCCCCGATTCAGTCGTGGATGCATTGATAGAGGCGGTCACCTCAAATTACGAAATTGTGGCGCGACACTACAAGCTCAAGCGGACGCTGCTCGGTCTGGATGAACTGTATGATTATGATCGTTATGCGCCTGTCGCCCTAGACGCAGAAGAACGCTCCTACTCGTGGAATGAAGCCCGCGAGATTGTGCATAACGCATACAGCGCGTTTAGCCCGCGCTTAGGGGAGATCGTCAATCGCTTCTTTGACGAAAACTGGATTCATGCGCCCGTCCTGCCTAACAAGCAAGGCGGCGCGTTTGCCTCTCCGACAGTGGCGTCAGCGCATCCGTTCGTCTCCGTGAACTACCTCGGCAAAGCCCGCGACATCATGACGCTGGCACACGAACTCGGTCACGGCGTGCATATGTATTTGTCCGGTGAGGCGCAAGGCTTGACGGGCTTGTATACCCCGCTCACAACAGCAGAAATGGCGTCTGTGTTTGGCGAAATGCTCACGTTTGAAGATTTGATGCGCCGCGAACCTGATCCGCGTGTGCGCTTACAACATCTTTCCAAGCGCGTGGAGGACAGTTTTGCAACGGTGTTCCGTCAAGTCACCATGAACCGCTTTGAAGACGGTTTGCACATCGCACGTCGCAGCGAAGGTGAACTGCCCACGACGCGCATCAATGAGATTTGGCTGGCGACTCAACGGGCGATGTTTGGGGACAGCGTGACCATGCGTGAAGATTACGGCTCGTGGTGGGGCTATGTCGGGCATTTCATCCACACGCCCGGTTATGTTTATGCCTATGCCTTCGGGGAACTGCTGGTCTTGGCGCTGGTCAACCTGTATCACAAACGCGGCGCAGACTTTGTGCCGCAGTATCTCGACGTTTTAGCGGCGGGCGACTCCGATTATCCAGATCGCATTCTGGCGAAAGTCGGCGTTGACCTGACCGACCCGAACTTCTGGAACGAGGGGATCGCCTTCATCAGGGATATGGTCGAGGATGAAGAACGCCTCGCCCGCGAAGTCTTCCCCGAAAAGTTTAATTAACTCACCTTACGCAGATCGTTATTTCTGACCCCACCCCCGACCCCTCCCCGAATTCGAGGAGGGGAGCAAGCAGACTCCTGTTTGCGCCCTCCCCTGAATTCGGGGGAGGGAGGCGAGCGCAGCGAGCGGGGTGGGG
>JBBQRJ010000611.1:0-2589 GCA_038214955.1 Aggregatilineales bacterium
TATGTCAGGTCATCTGGACGTTGGTAGAGCCATCAATCGTATACATTTACGTCAAAATGCACCATGATGCCAACCCGCTTGAGCTTGTACAAACCGAACAGCAGCTTATCGTTGGGCAGCAAGCGCGGCTCATTGGAGAACAATTTACCCCTTGGTTGACCGCTGCTTCATCTAGCCCGCCATCGCTTGTTCACCCTTTCAGCCATGAAATCCTTCAAACTACGGTACTTCCGTTAGGCAATAACGCCAGTAACGGATTTGTTGTTGTCGGCATACCCTCAGCACGCCAGTTGACAGAACTTGATTACCTTCTGTTGAGCGTTGCCGTGAATCAGGCTGTGCCGGTGATGCAACAGACTCAACTTCTGGCAAAACTGCGTGAAGTCAATGCACTGCAAGACGCGCTGTTGGAAAAAGAACACGCCGCACGCATGATTGCAGAAGACGCCAATGCGACGAAACTGCGCTTTTTAGCGATGATTTCGCACGAACTGAGAACGCCGTTGACCTCCATCAAAGGGTTTACCAGCATCCTTTTGGCGAATGCCAATCAGGTACAACCGGAGGATCGGCAGCAGTTCCTCGAAATCATAGACGAGGAAACGGATAAATTGAGAGAACTGGTTGAGCAACTGCTTGACCTGTCCCGTCTGCAAGCGGGTGCTATGCGGATTGCACCGGAAAACATTGCGCTCAATACTATCTTTGATCTGGCGCGACCTCGTTTAGGCATCCTCGCACTGGAGCATAAGTTTGAACTCGTTAGTCTTGATGTGCCTGTGCATGTTCATGCAGACTCGCATCGAATCGTTCAGGTGCTGTCAAACCTCGTACAGAATGCTGTCAAATATTCGCCCAAGCACACTTGTATTACCGTGGTTGCCAGCGAACAGGGTCACGAGGTTCAAATTGATGTAAAAGATGAGGGAATTGGCATTCCACACGAGGAACACGCGAAACTTTTTGAAGCCTTCCACCAAATTGATCGCAAACTGCATCCCTCGAAAGGGGCAGGTCTAGGACTGGCAATTTGCAAAGGCTTGATCGAAGCGCACGGCGGCAAAATTTGGTTTCAAGAGCATCCCACTAGCGGCACGGTGATTTCGTTCACACTCCCCATTACCACTTAATTTTAAGCGTCTCATTGATGGTTAACCCACGCGCCCTATAATAGGAAGCTCACTGCAAGTTCATGCGGAATTGGGGATCAACATGGCGACACTACAAGGGAAAGAACGCGCCGATTATGTGCAGTCGATGTTTGACCGCATTGCGCGTCGCTATAACATCATGAATCGCGTAATGACGTTCGGGCAGGACATGCGTTGGCGTCGGTTTGTGATTCAACAGGCAAAGCTGTCACCGGGTGGCACACTGCTTGACCTCGCCACTGGGACAGGCGATATTGCGTTAGAGGCTGTGCGGGCTGTCCCCAATTTAACGGCTGTAGGGGGTGATTTTTCGATTGGCATGATGCTTGTGGGTCAACAGCAGCGTGATGGAGATCGCGTTAAGTGGGTAGGCGCTGATGCGATACAACTGCCATTCTCGAACAACAGCTTCGACGCGGTGACATCGGGTTATCTTATGCGTAACGTGATCGATATTCCGCGTGCGCTGTCGGAACAAAAGCGCGTCCTCAAACCGGGGGGGCGGGTTGTTGTTCTGGATACTTCTCCACCGCCGAATAACTTGCTGCGCCCGTTCATCATGATCCACCTGCGCTATGTGATTCCGCTGCTAGGGCGCTTAATCAGCGGGAACCCGGACGCCTATCAATATCTGCCCGACTCCACGCAGAAATTCAAGACGCCCGAAGAACTTGCCACCCTCATGCGCGAGGCAGGTTTCGAGATGGTACGCTATAAGACGTTCATGTTCGGGACGATGGCGGTTCACTGGGGAGAAAAGCCGCAAAAGGGGAAACCTTAGCGCAGTTCTTCCTCATCTTCAAGCCGCTGACCGTCACGGTAGCGATACGTGATACGTCCGCGTGCCGGGTCATAGATGCTCATTTCGACACGCACACGATCTCCTAGCAGGATGCGGATGTAGTATTTACGCATTTTGCCAGAGAGATACGCGAGGATGCGATGCTTATTTTCCATTTCCACGAGAAATTGGGTATTCGGGAGCGCCTCGACTACCACACCTTCTACTTCGATCTTGTCTTCTTTTTTTGCCATACATGTCCTTGTCATGGTCGAGAAAAACAATGCCGCTGCCCAGTGATTCAGGCAGCGGTTTTCAAAACGCGCCTATACAAAGCACGAAGTTTCCAAGTTTAACGGGTCGCTGCTTTACGCTGACGACGACGGGAGCGGCGGATCGCTTTTTTCTTCTCGATCCGGCGTAGTTCACTCTTGGAAATGTGCCAACGTTTCCGGCGGACGGTGCTGAGAATACCGCTGTTCGTCACGCGCTTACGGAAACGCCGCAGGAGCGATTCTTGGGTTTCGTTCGGTTTTAGAGTCACATGTGCCATATTGAGCCATCACCTCCTTTCGTTAAAGATTTAGAAAATTCCGATGCAATCTAGCTATTGTACCGGATCAGCTACTTCAACGCTACCGTTAGCTTCGGGCTGTG
>JBBQRJ010000612.1:0-2580 GCA_038214955.1 Aggregatilineales bacterium
TTTGTCTGTGAATTGTGTCATATTGTCTCCCTTAAATACAGCGATTAGCATTTTAGCGGTTAGCAGTTAGCTTTTAGCAAAAGCCAAAAGAAAAGCATTTCACTTATGCAAAAGCGTTCTTTGCTAATCGCTAACCGCTAACCGCTAATCGCTTTACTGTCCACCCACCCACCCGATCATGTGGATGTTGCCGCGTAGGGCGCTGGTGAGGTTACTTGCGCCAAAGCCGTTTGAATTCGCGGCATACACATCAACCCGCCCATCAACGCGAGAATTGACTCCCGTAAACCCGATATAGCGACCATCGGGCGAGAATGTGGGTTCGCACATGCTCGGCGGTGGATTGCCGCGTGCAATATTGCCTAAGCCGCTGTCGTAGACGATCACGCCATAGGGACATTCGCCATTCACGCCGCCAATGGCGACCCGTGTTCCATCGGGCGACCATGCCGCCGACATGCCATAGCGGGCAAAGGTCAAATCGTTGATTCGCCCGATCTCATTGCCGCCGATCCCCGCGAGGACAATTTGTGTGCTTGATCCCGCCGCCTGATAAATCACCTGTTGACCACTAGGCGACCATGCTTCTGCGAGTTTCAGCGGATCGGTGCTGCCCAACAGTTGGCGCGAGTCGCCGCTCACAATATCGGTAATCCACAGCGAGCGTTCCGGGTCGCCAAACAGCGGATCACCCGCCGCGTACACCACTTGACGCGGATTTAACCAGCGCGGCGGTTCGCTCACCCACACGTCAGAAACTTGACGCACTTCGCGGGTAGCCATATTCATCACGAACACGTTACCCCCCGTTGGCGGTGGGTTGGGCGTCCCATCACACGTTCCCGGTTCGCCGGGAATCCAACTTGGGCAGCGCAAGCGATCCGACACGAACAGCAGATTTTGACCATCGGGCGACCATGCCGGATAGAAGTCATATGATCCGCGATTGGTGACGTTCGTGGGACCCGTTCCATCGCGGCGCACGGTGAAAATATCAAGGTCATAACCTGTTGCCAGCACAAGCGCCAGTTGTTCGCCATCCGGCGACCAGACAGGTTCGCTGTAAATGCCGCGCTGAGTCAGGTTATCGAGGGGCAAAATTCTCCCGGTAACACCAATTTGCAAATCCACCAGATACAAGCCTGAAACCGAAGGGTTGCCGCTAGGTCGCATGTAGGCGATAGAACTGCCCGACTGCGAGATGAACACATCGGTGCCGGTTGAGGAGTCAAATTGCAGTATCTGAATGCGCCCATTGGGATTGGTCGGCGCAGCGAAATACAGCGTTTCGATATTGTTTCCCGGTTGTGGTGTGCCGCCCGTGCCGACTCGGTTATTGGTGTTCAGATACGCGATCATCGGGGATGCGAGTATCGAGAGAATGTTATCCGGCGCATCGATAAAATCGGTGTTGTCGTAATAGGTGAAGGTCGCTACTGCCCCCGGCGTATTCGATGGGGTTGGCGTCACCGTAAACGTAGGAGTCAGCGATGGCGTGAACGTGAAGGTAGGCGTCAACGTTGGCGTCGGGGTATTCGTCGGTGACGGGGTATCCGTGGGTGTAAACGTCGCCGTTGGTAGATGAGTAGGCGTTAGCGTTGGGGTCGGTGTTGGTGTTGGAGGGTTGAGCGCCCCACACGCGGCAACACTCAACAAAAGGATCACCAGTACGGCACGCTTTAACAAGCGAAAATGCATATTCATTCAAACGTCCTGCGTCGAGAAACTAAGCCGATAGCATAACAATGATCACGGCAGACGCATAGGGGGATCCCCTGCAATCCCCCTACGAGCAGTTAGTTTAGGACTTAGCCGCAGTCACTAGGACAGGTGGAAAAGTCTTCTGTCCCTGTGCAAAGACTATCCCCGCATACATCCAGCACGGTGATCGTGATTGGGTAGGTTTCTATTGATTGGTCAAGACGATACACAGTCAACGTAATCGTCTGAGTCTCAACCGAGCAGTAGCGGCTTGAACCTTGCGGCTCAACATTTTCCTGATCGATGTAAACAGAAGCGACATCGTCTCCCGGCACGAACCAATAGAGTGTTGTACACTCCCCTGCATTAATCGTGTAGCTGTCGGCGTAGAAGCTGACGGGCGGCGGCATAGTGACCGAGGGAGTAATGGTGATCGGTGGGACGAGCGTAGGCACGGCGAACGGCACATTCAAACTATCGCCAGCGCGGATCAGGTTTGGATTGCCAATGCAGTTGGCGCTTTGCAGCGAGAACGTGTTCATCCCCAAGCGTCCCGCGATAGTCGAGAGCGTATCGCCGGACTGCACGATGTAGCGCACTGTCCAATCAGCACGGCGGGCGCAGGCGGTAGGCGAAGCTGCGGGTGTCAATGTAGCGGGTACATCGAGGGGTTCAGGCAAGAAAATTTCATCATCCAGCAAAGAAATCGGTAAATATTGCAACAGCTACGGATCAAACGGTTCGGCGGGCGACGGCTCACCGATCACCTGATGATCGGCGTCAATCGGTACGGTGACCTGATACCCTTCCAACACGACGCGCACTTGATCAAACGCGCTCAAGACCGCTGCGCCGTCCAATGTGACTAACGTCAGTTGA
>JBBQRJ010000613.1:0-2570 GCA_038214955.1 Aggregatilineales bacterium
TGTCGTCAGTGTCAGTCTGTCATGTCAACTGACACCTTCTTAAAGATCGGGGGGGAGGAACGTGAATCACACACAGCGAGTTGCCCATGTCGCCCGACAGCGACGTAACTTAACCAAATCCCTCGTCCGCGAGTCGGTGGAGCGGTATCTAGAAACATTGGCAGAAGAAATTGCCAGCGGGGCATGGGTCGATATTCCGTATATCGGCAAGCTGCAGGTGATGCGCGAGGAGGGTAAGGGCTTTGTCACGTCGATCACCCCAAGTGGAACGCGCATCCGCCGTCCGGTGAAGCTGCGCCTGCGGACGAAAATCCGCCTGTACGACAAATTCAAACGGTGCTGCCGGGAAGCGTAAACAGGTGGGCGCAGCGGGAGCGAATCTAGGCTGCGCCCGATCTTGTGTATATGCCTGACGGTGTTACCCGTGCAGACCAGACCCGCCGGCGCTATCCTTCCGCCTTCGCCGCAAGTGAGCAATCGTGATCACTCACCACTTTTGGAATCGAACCGTATATTGTGGTCACAGCCATCTGCGCCAAGAATATGGGTAGCAATACAAACCACCCAAAATCCAGCCGCATTGTTGATGTTGTTAAGTTCACTAAAAACGATTTCGCCTCGAAAGGGGGTATCAAAGCATAGATTTTCAGAGCCGTTCGCTTCCAGAGATCAAAAGATTAAGTAGGGGCAAAAGCGCAGACCACTCGAAAACCAACATTGTAGTAGAATGCATTAGGATCGCGATGCGCGCGGAAGCGAAAGGCGCAACGTGCGTAGTCTCGAAGGCTTCCGAATGCCCCACCGCGCACACTTCGCGCCCTTCCAGAGTTCTGGCTATTCAAACACCATTCCCAGAGATTCCCTGCCATGTCCAGAGCGCCGCAGGCTGCCGCACCGTTTGGATACATCCCTACGACGGTTGACTTCCCAAGTTCCGCTTCAAGCGTATTAGTTAGCTGGCTGTCCCACGTCCCAATCCACGGATATTCACGCTGTTCAAGCCCCCCTTGAGCAGCCCACTGCCACTCCCATTCTTGCGGGAGTCGAATTTGCACTTCGTCACCGATGGTCATCGGCGCAAGACACGTATCCACAGACGAGGATAAGCTCATCCCCCTGCGGCGTGCGCTCAACCATTTGGTGAAGGCTTCTGCCTGATACCACGTAAGGCTGTCACAGGGCGAGGTTGCAAAGCGTCCCTGGCTGTTGTATTTTCTGTGGCTAACCAGATTAGTCGGGGTTCCCGTCCACCAATCGGCGTTGGTGTAGCCTTCTTGGTCATCCACAAACGCTTGGAACTGCTTATTCGTGATCGGGTGCTTGGCGATCCAGAACGGCTGAATTTCGTGATTCCGTCCAACTTTCAGGCGCGGCAAACGTCCCTGTGTGTCCCTTTGTGCCTCAACATAGCACCACTCGATGTCAGGCAGCACGATCGTTCGCCCATCAACCGTAACTTCGTCATTGCCTACACCTTTGCGGGGATCGCCCCGCAAGTCCAACCGCTCGCCGATGAACAGCCGTCGCCGATGTGACGTCGAAATGTCCTCTATCTCCCGCAACATTCGTCCCGAATCCCAATCGGTGAAATCAATGACTAGCGGATTGGTGATCTCTTCGTGCAGGTGTTGGACAGCGATGAGCAGCACTCGAAGTTGATCGTTGCTCGGCTGAAGCTCCAGCGATCTGCCCCGGCGATCCCAGTCACGGGCATCCCGTTCAAACTGGCGTATCATTCGCAGGTCATCCTGTGCCGTGACGATCCACTCCGCCAGCGTCTTCCAGCTCGTGAACAACGCCTCGTGCGCCACCTCGATCACACCCTGATCCGTCGTCAGCAACCGTGCCGTTATCAGTTTATCTACCAGCAAAGCGGAGTCCGGCTCGCTTACCAGCGCATCGCGGTCAGCTCGCCGCCGCGTCGGCACCAGCATACCTTGCTCTTCCGTCAGATCAACCAGTTCCCGAAACACCCGTTTCAGGACAGCCGCTTTGCGATCTTCTGGCAGGACCAGCGCGGCGTAGGCGGCGTCAGCACATGTGCTGATTGCGCCGCGCACCCCGCCGACCGCATCATAATCCGCCCATGTCATCCGCCGGTCGGTGCGCTTTTTCGTCTGCTCGTACATCTGCGCGAGCAAGTAGGCGACCAGCGGCAGCGCTCCGGGCTGGTCGTTGACTTGCGCTACGACCACCTCAGCTAGATCATCATCCAGTCTCAGTTTTGCCCGTTCCGCCGGGCGTTCGATCATCTCCCGCAGCGCAAACGGGGACGGTTTGCCCAAGCTGAATCCCCCGCGCCTCAGCACCTGCTCGAATTGGGCGAGTGCCGCCTCGTAGAAGTCGGCACGCATGGTTACTAGCAACGTGATCAACGACGATGGGTAACGCAGCAGCCCGGCATAAGCTTCGACCGCGTCCTTACCCTGCGTTTTCTCGCCCAGCGTGAACAGCTCTTCAAACTGGTCGATGAACAACAGCACATGGTCGCCCTTTGGCAGCACATTCCGGAATAGCCCATCCAGACTCTCGCCGCCGGCGCGCAGCACCCCGATCACGCTTTCCAGAGA
>JBBQRJ010000614.1:0-2570 GCA_038214955.1 Aggregatilineales bacterium
TCGCCCGTTGATCATCGAAAAATCGACGTTCCCCGGCTGGCACAACACGAGCGCCGCCGCCGGATCGTGCATTGCCCCGGCGAAGGCTGGCGTATCCAAACGGTAGCCAATGAAATCAGCCGACATGCCAGCGGCAAGTGAGCCTACGTCGTCACGTCCTAACACCGACGCGCCGCCTAAAGTCGCCAGTTCAAGGGCTTGACGGGCAGTCAGCGCGGCAGGATTGCCCCCCACGCGCTGCAAAAGCATTGCCATTCGCGCTTCTGCAAGCAGATGTCCGCTGTCATTCGAGGCTGATCCATCGACACCTAGCCCCACTTTGACCTTTGCATCCAACATTTTGCGGATCGGTGCGATGCCCGATGCTAAACGCATATTCGAGCTAGGGCAGTGACACACCCCCGTCCCCGTGTTACCGAATAAGCTGATCTCACGCTCGTTCAGGCGAACGCAATGGGCGTGCCATACATCCTCACCTACCCACTCGACATCACGGGCGTAATCGCCGGGCAGCACGCCAAACTTTTCGAGACTGTAAGCGACATCATTGGCGTTTTCGGCAAGGTGAGTATGCAAACGAACGCCATAACTTCGCGCCAGCACCGCCGATTCGCGCATCAAGGGTTGGCTAACCGAAAAGGGCGAACATGGGGCGACCACCACCCGCAGCATGGCATGGCGATTCGGGTTATGATGCGTCTCAATCACGCGGCGCGTATCAATGAGGATCGCTTCTTCACCTTCAACCAACGTGTCCGGCGGCAGTCCGCCTTTGCTTTCGCCCACGCTCATTGATCCGCGTGCGGCGTGAAAGCGCATCCCAATTTCGCTGGCGGCGCGGATTTCATCTTCGAGGCGTACATCATTCGGGAAAAGATAGAGGTGATCGCTAGAAGTCGTGCAGCCCGACAGAATCAATTCTGCCATTGCCAGCTTTGCCGAGACGTAGATCGCTTCGCTGTTCAGCCGACTCCAGATAGGGTACAGCGTTCGCAACCACGCAAACAACTCGTGTTCCTGTGCTATCGCCCGTGTGAGGCTTTGAAACATGTGATGATGCGTGTTGATCAGCCCCGGCATGACGATATGCTGGCGTAGTTCCATCACACGGTCAGCCGTTTGCGCGGGCATGTCTGCCAGCGTGCCAACCGCTTCTATGACTCCATCCCGCACGTAAATCGCGCCGTCGTTGATCTCCCGCCGCTTGGTGTCCATTGTGACAAGGGTATGGATATGTTTGACCAGCAGCGTCGTCATGAAACAACCTTAAAGTGGAAAGTGAGTGGAGCAAAGTCTAGCACACCTGTACGTACCTTGCTATGGATTGGATACGCTGCGCCATGCCGATTTGAGGGTATTCTGCATCAATGAGGTGATGGTCATCGGACCCACACCGCCGGGAACTTTGGTGATCGCTCCCGCAACCTCTTTTGCTGTCTCGAAGTCCACGTCACCGACAAAACGATAGCCGCGAGGGGCAGTAGGATCGTCAATTTGATTCGTTCCAACATCAATGACGAATGCGCCGGGTTTCAGCCATTCGCCTTTGACATAGAGGGGTCTGCCAATGGCGGCGATCACCACATCGGCGCGGCGTACAATCTCCGGCAAATCGCGGGTGCGGCTGTGACATACGGTAACCGTCGCATTCGCTTTCATTAACATCAACGCGACGGGCATTCCCACAAGATTGCTGCGCCCAACGACAACCGCATTCGCTCCGTCAAGTTTCGCGCCCATGCGTTCGAGCAAGACCATGCAACCCGTCGGCGTCGCCGGGGTGAACAAGGGTTCACGCCCTTTCATTGCCAACCGACCTATATTGATGGGGTGTAAGCCGTCGGCATCTTTTCCCAAACTGACGAGGCTCAAAATGCGGGATTCATCAATATGTGCGGGCATCGGCAATTGTATCAAAATGCCGTGAATGGTCGGATCATCATCCAGCAACTTGACCGCTGTTTCAACATCTTCCTGTGTCGCGGTAGCAGGCAGCAAATGCCCAACCGATTTCATGCCAGCAGCTTCACACGCCCGGCGTTTCATACGAACATACTGGGCAGAGGCAGGATTATCGCCCACCAGAATCACGCCTAAACCCGGCGGATAACCCACTTGATCCTTAAAACGTGCCACCTCAACGGCGATCTCGGCACGTATTTCATCGGCGATTAGTTGTCCATCAACAATGACTGCGCTCATGCAAAACCCTTTCGTGACCGTATGGGCATTATTGCCCAGAGAATACCATGCACGGGAGACTAGGACGAATTGTCTACGCATTAGCACAACTTAAGAACAATTTTTTAGCTCATAAAGTCTGGTCTTTAGGTAAGATAGTTATTGTGATGACAACCAATAAACGCAGGTTTGCTTACGTCAACGATCCCCGGTTAAAACCGGGGGCATGAAAATGCTCGTGTTGACCAGTCTGAGTGCTGCAAGGCGCTACGTTATTTCGGTCATGATACCTACGGATGCGTTGCCAGTCTGTAGCTCTATCGTTCAACATTAAACAGGCTGAGGGTCTAAGCCAGTGTGTTGAGCAGAACAAGCCGCGATAACCTTGA
>JBBQRJ010000615.1:0-2546 GCA_038214955.1 Aggregatilineales bacterium
TCGATTTTCAACGGGGTAGGCAAGGGTGCGGTATGGGGACGTAATATCGTGCTGCGTCACCCTAACAAAATCAGTGTGGGGAATCGTGTCGCTGTTGATGATGACTGCCTGTTGGATGCCAAAGGCAGCGGCGATGAGGGCATTCGCATCGGTGAAGATGTGTTGATCGCCCGCAGCACCATCCTCCAATGTAAGTCCGGCGGGATCAGCATTGGCGATAACGTGACGATTGGCAGTCAATGTCAGTTTGCCTCCGTCGGCGGGATTAGCATTGGCAAGAACGTGATGATCTCCGGTCAATGCTATTTCGGCGGTGGGCGCTACAAAACCGATGATATCCACACGCCGATAGTGAAACAGGCGCTTTATTCCAAAGGCGCGGTTGTGATTGAGGATGATGTGTGGGTCGGCGCGGGCGCGATCATTCAAGATGGAGTCCACATTGGGCGCGGCAGCGTGATCGGCGCGGGCGCGGTCATTCGTGAGGATGTTCCCGAATTGACGGTTGTCGTCCCGCAGCATCGCCTCGTCATGTTACCGAGAGAAAAAAGTGAGTAGCCATCATGGATCAAACATCCCGCATTCTAAACGCCATTTACAAAGCTATTGATGAAATCAACCAGCAGTTACCCGCTGATAAGCGGTTGGGCAAGTCGCCAGATACGGTGTTGTACAGCAAATCGGGCGTGCTAGATTCGCTCGGCTTTGTCAATTTGATTCTCACCACTGAGGACAGCATCGCGGACGAGTTCGGCGTCACGATCAACATTGCGGATAAAGTCGCCGCGAAGTCGGAAACCAACCCGTTCCGCACAGTGACAACCCTTAGCGACTATATCGGATCGCTGTTAGAGCCTCACCCCAACCCCTCTCCTTTGGAGAGGGGCTAAAAGCATCGTTTTTCTCCCCCTCTCTTTTTTCGGAGAGGGGGTCGGGGGGTGAGGCTTGTTTTATTTACATTTTTAACGGGCTACGAGAAGGTCAGAGCACATGGACATAAATGCCGCCCTGATCGGGGATTTTAACCTCGGTAATTTCGCCAATTACCTGAGCAACGACGACTCTGCGCCGCTTGTACAAGCCGCCGCACCGCCCTATGGACAAGTGGCGCAAATCCTCATGAATCCCGACCATGAGACATGGGCGACTCACCCCGATGTTGCGGTGATCTGGACACGCCCCGAAGGGGTGATCGCCTCGTTCAAGGGTCTGCTCAATTTCGAGCATGTGTCAGTAGATGCGATCCTCGCGGAAGTGGATCAATTCGCCGCGTTGATTGCCGCCGCTGCCAGCCGCGTTAAATCGCTGTTCGTGCCGATATGGGTTGTTCCCACCTATAACGAGGGTTTGGGCTTGCTCGATATGCGCGACGGCATGGGGATTGCTAACACCCTCATGCGAATGAATTTGCGCCTATCCGAAGCCGTGCGCGATTTGCCAAACGTGTATTTGCTCAACACGCAGAAGTGGATCGAGAACAGCCGTAATGCCTATCAGCCGAAATTGTGGTATATGGCGAAAGTCGCTTTCGGGAACGATGTGTTCAAAGAGGCAGTCAAGACGATCAAAGCGGCGCTCGTAGGTATTTCGGGCAAACGCAAAAAGCTGATCGTGCTTGACCTCGACAATACCCTGTGGGGCGGCGTGGTGGGCGATGTCGGTTGGGAAAACCTCAGCTTAGGCGGGCATGACGCGACAGGCGAAGCGTTTGTGGATTTTCAGCGGGCATTGAAGGCGCTCACACGGCGCGGGATACTTCTCGGTATTGTGAGCAAAAACGAAGAAAATGTCGCGCTGGATGCGATTCGCAATCACCCTGAAATGATTTTGCGGCTGGACGATATAGCGGGCTGGAAAATCAATTGGAACGATAAAGCGCAAAACGTCGCAGAGTTGATCGCAGACTTGAATCTTGGCATCGACTCGGCGGTGTTTTTGGATGATAACCCCGTTGAACGGGCGCGAGTCCGTGAGATGCTGCCCGATGTGCTGGTGCCTGAACTGCCTGACGACCCCATGTTGTATGTCAAAACGTTGATGAGTCTGGGCGTATTCGATGCGCCGATGCTCACGGCAGAGGACGCCGAACGCACAAAAATGGTAGTTACAGATCGCCAGCGTACCGCGCTCAAGACGGAGATCGGCTCGTTGGATGATTGGCTGCAAACGCTCGGCGTCACTGTGATCGCCGCGCCGCTCGACATGAGTACGCTCCCGCGTGCGGCACAGTTGTTCAACAAGACGAATCAACTCAATTTATCGACGCGGCGCATGGCAGAAAACGAACTGCTGGCATGGGCGAACCAACCTGATCATCATTTGTGGACGATCACCGTATCGGATAAGTTCGGTGATCTCGGCTTGACGGGCATCATCACGCTCGAAAAAGAGGGCGAACGCGGGAGGATCAGCGATTACGTTTTAAGCTGTCGGGTGATGGGGCGCAAGGTCGAAGAAACCATGCTTGCGGTGGTGGTGAACCAAGCACGGGTATTAGGTCTACGACAGGTGAGCGCGGTCTATGTGCCAACTGCCAAGAATAAGCC
>JBBQRJ010000616.1:0-2513 GCA_038214955.1 Aggregatilineales bacterium
AGACAAGACGAGAACCCCTAACCATTTGTGACATGGGATCAACATTACGCTCTATAATGGGTAAAATTTACTGTTACCACGAGAGAGAATTCGGATATGACTATTTCGATTACTCGCGCCACGCCCGCAGACGCCGACTCATTGGTCAAAGTACAGGTTGCTGCCTTCCACTACGACTCGGTGATGTATACTGATGTTGCGCTTGGCGGACCTCCCGGCTATGACGATGTGGCGACTATGCTAGAAAAAATCGGGCAGGACGAAACGTACAAAATCACAGAGGATGATCAGTGTATTGGCGGAATCGTCGTGTACGACAGGGGCGATGGACATTATCACCTTGACCTGATCTTTCTCGATCCGGCGTATCACAATCGCGGGATCGGCACACAGGCGATGCACTTCATCGAGCAGACGTATCCTGCTAGGGTATGGTCACTGGATACGCCAACTTATGCGCTACGCAACCAGCATTTCTATGAGAAGTTCGGCTATGTGAAGTTGTACGAGCATGACGAGAACCCAGACATTCGCCTAATCGCGTATGAAAAGCGAATCGAGCGGGGTTCTGTGTAAAACTAAACACGCCAATTTTCGCGCTTCACAGGCAGCGCATCAAAATCACTATCGTCAGAGATAATCACGGCGTTTAAGCGTGCTGCCAGTGCTGCGATCAATCAATCAATCGCGCCATCGGTCATCTTCAACGGGTTCGATATATTCATTATTCATAGCGGCGACCATTTCTTTGATCTGCTCACGTGTCAGCCCGTCCGTGAGTTCATCAACCGCATGAAGCAATACGTCAACATCCATTGTCCCGGCGCGTAGTTCGGTTTCCAGCGTGCGAAGCTGTTCAATCTTCATCGAGTCTTCGAGGCGTTGGCGTTCCAGTTCCGTTCGCATATAGCGCTCATCTGTCTCACGAATCCGGCTGATCAAGGCACTGAACACGCGATACACCACCTGAGAACGAGAAGTCAGCAGCAGTGACATAAACGAAATTTGATCAAGAATGAATAGTTCACAGGGAGTGACGGTGATGGCGTTGCTGGTACGGGGGTGGCTGTCTAACAGCGCCAGTTCGCCAAACACATCCCCTTCGAGGGCTTTACCGAGATCGTGTTCGTCGCCTTCTTCGGTACGTTTACGCATTTGTACGATGCCCGACTGCACAAGATACATGCTGTCTGCCGTATCGTGTTCCCTGAAAATCACAGCACCGCCTGAATAATACCGCGATCTAGCGGGCGATCAATGACGCGGGTAATATCGAGTTCTCAATGGTATTTTCGTTGATTTCGTTAAGGGATGTCCTCCATGACTACTTCGCGCTTTCTGTCGATTTTCTTGCGCTTGCTGCGGCTGGCACTTGGCGCGTTCATCTCCGCCATTGCGGTCATCATCTTCCAAGCGCCGTTTAACATCGCTCCCGGCGGCATTTCTGGCATTGCGATCATCCTCAATCATCTTGTGCCGACGCTCCCGATTGGCTTGATGATCTTGATCGGCAATATCCCGATTCAACTCATCGCTTATCGCTGGTTGGGTGGTTGGAAAGTGATCGCCGCCACCGTGATCGCCGTTGTGATCTACACCTTCTTGATTGACCTGTTGACCCCTGTATTCGCGGGCTACATCATGTCGGATGATCGACTGCTCAACGCCATTTTCGGCGGCATCATCGGCGGAATTGGTGCGGGCATGGTGTTAGGTGCGGGCGGCACCATGGGCGGCACATCGACTTTAGGGCGCATTCTACAAATGCGCTACGGGATCCCGTTGAGCAGCAGCACGTTTTACACCGATGGCGGCGTTGTGTTGATCGCGGGGCTGGTGTTCGGCTTGGAAGGGGCGCTGTATGCGATGGTTGCGCTGTATGTGGGCGCGGCAACGACGGATTACGTCCTTGAAGGTCCCAGCGTGATTCGCACGAGCGTGATCATCACCAATCACCCGCGAGAAGTTGCAGACGCGATCATCGCGCAGTTGGGGCGCGGAGTCACCGCGTGGGAAGGCAAAGGCATGTACACCGACCAATCGCGCACAATTTTGTACGTGACGATGGCACGCTCACAGGTTCACATTTTGCGGCGCATCGTGCGAACGGTTGACCCCGCCGCGTTCATGGTGATCGGGCAGGGTCATGTTGCCTACGGCGAAGGCTTCCGCGATGCGCCGCGCAACGAAAGCGACGATGAAGCGTGATCAGCCAACTATCGCTCCAGATTACCGAAAAAGTGCCGTAAAGCCCCCGCCTTTAGGCGTGGGGAGTATGTCACGTCAGAAGAAGGGAAAGGCACGCGCTTTGCCGTGAAACTGCCGCTTAGTGCAACATAGCAGCATTCTTGAGTGTGTCTTTCTATCTTTCAAACTCACCTTACGCAGGGTATCAGTTTGACCCCCACCCCGCTCGCTGCGCTCGCCTCCCTCCCCCGAATTCAGGGGAGGGCGCAAACAGGAGTCTGCTTGCTCCCCTCCTCGAATTCGGGGAGGGGTCGGGGGTGGGGTCA
>JBBQRJ010000617.1:0-2486 GCA_038214955.1 Aggregatilineales bacterium
ATGCTCACGCCCCAACTTGATCCCCGCCCATTCTACGCGCCCGGTGATCAAGACCCGCGCATGGTGGGCGCTCAAGTCGTTGACCAGCTTCACGTAATCGGCTTGGCGCGTTCCCGTTTCCACCGACTCGGCGTTGTCAAACACGATCAGCGTTTTGCTAGAGCGGATCGCGGTCAGTACATCAGCGCGGCTGGCGGTCACGGGTAAGCCGAGATGCTCACGGAGGGGCGTCAGCGCATCATCGGCGCTGCTGTAGTCAGTTGCCACATGCCAGACCGCGCCGTCTGCCCATTCATCACGCAAGGTGACTTCTGCCGCAAGGCGTGATTTTCCCAAGCCCCCCACGCCTAAAATGCTGGTGACGCCCTGTGACAAGTGCGCGATCACCTGTGTGAGATCGCTGTCACGTCCGCTCATGGGGATGCGCGTCAGTTCGGGCGAAATATCGCCTGTGAGGTGGAATTCGCGCAAGGTGTCTGGCGCAGTAGGGTCAAGCGGAAGACCGCGTTTGATCGCCGCGATCAACGTTTTCATGCCCGCGTCAAAGTCTTTGGTCAGGTCAACGTATTGGATGGTGCGTAAGCGATACGGGAATTGATGCGGCGGCATGTGTTCAATCAGCGCCACGTAGATCGGCTTTTCGAGCGCAAGTAACGTGCGAATTTCGGGGCGAATCTCGTCCCGGTTGGCAGATCGCGGTGACAGCACATACAAGCCCGCTGTACAGGCGGTCAACGCATCCTGAATCGCCTGTTCCCAATCCATCGGGGCGTGAATGTCGTGATGGTCTGCCCATGCGTTGACGCCTTCGCGCTCAAGCAGGTCATGAATGGTGGTGACGATCTTATCGTCTAGGGTGGCATGGCTGATAAACAGGTGAGTCATGGGTGGGCGCTCCTGAACTCACATGAATATAACATGATTGCAGGATATTAGCCGAACACGGCATCCATGAGGATCGGCGCGTCGTTGAGCGTGGGCGTAGTGAGCGTTTCGCCTTTGCCGTAAAAGCCGACTCGCTCAAATTTGCCGTTGGTCAAGCGGTAGACTTCAATCAGTTGCGCTTCGGGATCAACGAGCCAGTATTCGCGGACGCCGAATCGCTCGTACAGGCGGAACTTCGCTTCACGATCTCTGCGCGTGGTCGAAGGGGAGAGAATTTCGATCACTAAATCTGGCGCTCCACGAAAGAATTTAGTCCCATCGGGGACTGCCAAGCCGTTCGCGCTCACCCAGAAAATATCAGGTTGAACTACATTGTTGTCATCAAGGTATACATCCATCGGCGCGATGATGATTTCACCGTCGGGGATGACCGCCTCAACAAGTTTGGCGAGTTTGAAAACCAACCGTTGATGAGGGATATTCGGCGTTGGACTCACAATGATTTCCCCTTCAATGAGTTCAGTCGGTACAGTGGTTTCTGGCAACTGCAAGAACTGTTCTGCGCTAATTGTTTCGATTACGGAATCAACCATCACAAACCCCTCACTACGAGCCTACCCTCATTATACGCGATTCATCACACTTTGATACACGTTGAGCGTCTCGCGGGCGGTCTTGCGCCAACTGTAGCGCGTCGCTTGCGAGAGTCCGCGTGTGATCTGTGTTTCGCGTAACGGGGCTTGCTCCAACAGCGCAATGATCGCGCCCGCCATTTTCCGCGCATCGCCTTTGCTGGTGAGGAACGCGCCATCGCCTACCACTTCGGCTAACACGGGGATGTCGTTCGCCACAACGGGAGTCCCGCACGCCATCGCCTCAAGGACGGGCAAGCAAAATCCCTCGTAGATCGTCGGGAAAACGAACACGTCCGCCATGCGATAAATCGACGGCTTGTCGGCTTCATCCACATAGCCGATCCACTGCACATGGTCGCTGATGTTGAGTTCGGCGGCGTATTTCTTGAGGTCGGGGAACATAGGCGATCCCCATTCGGGTTCACGCCCCGCGATCACCAGCGTCACTTCGTCGCCTTCCGCTTGCCACACATAGGTATACGCCAGCAGCAGTTGATCGACGCGCTTGCGAAGGTCAAAGCCGCCGAGATACAGCACATAGCGATCTGGCAGGTGATATTTTTCGCGCACCGATTCGTCGCGCTCTGCGCCCATACGCGGGTGAAACGGGTCATCGGTGGCAAGATAGGTCGTGGTGATGTTTTCCGGCGGGATGTGCAAATGCTGGACAATATCGGCTTTCGCCGCGTCGCTGATCGTGATCACATGGGCAGAACCGCGCCCCGTCGCGCTCACGAGCGAGGTGTACAGGCGTCCGCGCCAGCCGGGAGCATATTCGGGCATGACGAGCGGAATCACATCGAGGATGCTGGTGATCAACGGGATCGGGGAGGAAAGCGGCGTCCCCCAATACGGCACATGCGCGAGGTCTGCACCACAGCGCCCCGCCATTTGCGGGAAGGTCTGCTGCTCAAAGATCACCTTGCCGATGTTGCCGCGATTGCCTTTCGTGGTGATCACGCTCAC
>JBBQRJ010000618.1:0-2484 GCA_038214955.1 Aggregatilineales bacterium
CTTAGTGGATGCTGATACGTCGGTTGTGACGGTGGTCGGCAAAACATCTATGCTCCACGTCACCGAAGTTTTACAGACGACGCCTGACGAAAATCTACGGATGATCGGGGATAGTCTGCGCTACCTGAAAAGTTTGGGCAAAGAAGTGATCTACGACGCAGAACATTTCTTTGATGGCGTGAAACTGGATTTCGAGTACGGTTTTGATACGTTGCGGGCGGCAATGGATGCTGGCGCGGATTGTCTTTGCCTGTGCGACACGAATGGCGGTTCGCTTCCGTGGGAGATCGCTAAATTTGTGATGGCGGCGCGCGATTTGTTCCCTGATGTGCAAATTGGTATTCATACGCACAATGACGGTGAACTCGCAGTTGCCAATTCGCTGGCAGCCGTGCAAGTGGGCGCGACTCATGTACAGGGTACGATCAACGGGTATGGCGAACGGTGCGGTAATGCTAATTTGTGCAGTATCGTCCCTGATTTGCAGTTGAAAATGGGTTACGAATGCTTGCCGAGTCGGGATTTGCGACATATGACGCTGGTATCGCGGGCAGTCGCGGAAATTGCCAACCTTGCACCCGATAATCACCTCGCGTATGTGGGCAAAAGCGCGTTCGCCCATAAAGGCGGAATCCATGTGTCTGCGATGCGCCGGAATATCCACAGCTATCAACATATTGATCCCGAACTGGTTGGCAACGAAATGCGAATCCTTGTGTCTGACCTGTCGGGACAGGGCAACTTAATGAGTAAAGCCGAGGAATTTGGCTTAGATGTGGGGACTGCCGAAGCGATCACGGTGCTTGAAGAAAACAAGCGACTCGAAAGCCAAGGGTATGTGTTCGAGGGCGCAGAGGCATCGGTTGCCGTGCGGCTGCATCGCGCTAAGATAGGTTATGAGCCGATTTTCAACCTCGTTGACTTCACGGTGATCGTGGAAGAACGGCGCGGGCGCGGTTCGCTGGCGCAAGCGATGGTCAAGCTAGAGATTGACGGTGAGATCACGCTGACGGCGGGTGAGGGGAATGGTCCCGTTAATGCGCTGGACTTGGCGCTGCGTAAGGCACTGATCCAGCGTTACCCGCAGATCGCGGATTTCCAACTGGCAGACTACAAAGTGCGAATTCTGGATGGTGCGAACGGCACGGCGGCGACGACCCGTGTGATGATCGAAACACAGAACGGGCGTCAGCGGTGGAGTACGGTTGGGGCGGGCGCAAACATTATCGGGGCAAGCTGGCTGGCATTGGCGGACAGCGTGGAATATGGATTGTGTATCGCGGTAGAACGGGAAGAACAAGAAAGACAAGAAAGACAAGAAAGACAAAAGATTTAACCACAGAGAACACAGAGAACACAGAGAAAAGAAAGAAAAGTAAAATGCTCTCTGACCCCACCCCCAGCCCCTCCCCGAATTCAGGGAGGGGAGAAAAAATGGCGGAAAGGTTTAAGTAAAAACTTATTTGTGTAGTTCCATGTTTTAAACAGAAAGATGAAGGTATGAGAGCGAAAATAACGGTACTGCCGGGTGATGGGATTGGCGTCGAAGTTACGACGGCGGCAGTGGATGTGTTGAACAGGGTCGCGGCGAAGTACGGTCATGAGTTCGTGTTTGAGGAAGCCTTGATCGGCGGGATTGCGATTGACAAAACAGGGTCGGCGCTGCCTGACGAGACGCTGCGTACAGCGGAACAATCGGATGCGATTCTGCTAGGTGCGGTGGGGGGACCCCAATGGGATAACCCAACGGCGGCTGTCCGTCCAGAGCAAGGTTTGCTCAAAATTCGCAAGCATTTTAGCCTGTTTGCTAACTTGCGTCCGGTCAAGACGTACCCGGCGCTGGCACAGTACAGCCCGCTACGCCTCGAACTGCTAGAAGGCGTGGATATGTTGATCGTGCGGGAACTGACGGGCGGAATCTACTTTGGTCCGCGGCAGGAACAGGGTGACGGCGACTCGGCGTTTGATACGGAATTGTATACTGTCCCCGAAGTTGAGCGGATTACGCATATCGCGTTTCGGGCGGCACAGGGACGGCGCAAAAAGCTGACTTCGGTTGATAAAGCGAATGTCATGGCATCTATGCGGTTGTGGCGGCGCACCGTGGTCAAAGTTCACGAGGATTACGCCGATGTGACGCTTGAGCATGTGCTGGTCGATTCGTGCGCGATGCACTTGATCACCCGTCCCGCGAGTTTCGATGTGCTGGTTGCCAGCAATATTTTTGGCGATATTCTGAGCGATGAAGCGTCTGTGCTGTCCGGGTCGTTGGGGATGCTGCCTTCGGCTTCGCTGGGCGCGGATGGACTCGGCTTGTACGAACCTGTACACGGGTCTGCGCCGGATATTGCGGGGCAGGGCAAGGCGAACCCGACGGGCGCGATCCTCAGCGCGGCGATGCTGCTGCGATACAGTTTGAACCTTGAGGCTGAGGCTCAAGCGGTTGAAGCGGCAGTGGAAAACGTGCTGGATCAGGGGGCGCGG
>JBBQRJ010000619.1:0-2471 GCA_038214955.1 Aggregatilineales bacterium
AGGTTTGGTGATCGGCGCGATCTCCGAGCGGGCGAACCCCGCCGATGTGCTGATCAGTCGTCACGGTTACACCCTTGCCACGTTGCCGAAAGGCGCACGGGTTGGCACGAGCAGTTATCGCCGCTCTGCCCAACTGTTACACAAGCGCCCCGACTTCAACATTTTGGATATACGCGGCAATGTCGATACGCGCATCCGTAAAGCACTCGCTGAAGATGGGGAGTATGACGCGATTATACTGGCATATGCCGGACTCGAACGGCTTGGGCGCATCGATGTGGTGAGTCAGGTGCTTGATCTGGAAGATATGCTGCCAGCCCCCGGTCAGGGCGCAATTGCCGTGCAAACCCGCGATGAATCCGCATTGGTGCAAATGCTCGAACCCATCCATCATCGAGAGACGGCGCTGGCGGTCACAGCCGAACGCGCTTTCCTTGCGGGATTAGGCGGCGGCTGTTCTCTCCCTATCGCCGCTTATGCTCACTTGGTAGGGGATCAATTACACTTGCGCGGGCGCGTAACCTCGCTTGACGGCACACAGCAAATTGACGTTGCCATCGTCACGAGTGTGCATAATCCTTATGATGTCGGACTCACGCTGGCACAAGAAGCCCTCGAAAAAGGCGCGAAGCAGCTTATGGAACAGGCAAGCAACTCATGAAAACCGTTCAATCCGAAGCTCTATTTCAGAAGGCACAGCAGTTGATTCCCGGCGGAGTCAACAGTCCTGTGCGGGCGTTTCGGGGAGTCGGTGGGACACCTCGCTTCATTGATCGCGGGCAGGGGGCTTACATCTGGGACGCTGATGGCAACCGCTATATTGATTATGTGCTGTCGTGGGGTCCTTTGATTCTCGGACATGCTCACGAATCGGTTGTGAATGCTATTATCGAAACGGCGGGGCGTGGCACAAGCTACGGCGCACCCACGCGACTCGAAAATGAACTCGCAGAACTCGTGATCCAGACTGTCCCCTCTATCGAGATGATCCGTTTCGTCAACAGCGGTACGGAAGCCTGTATGAGCGCCTTACGGTTAGCCCGTGCCTACACCAAACGCGACAAGATCATCAAGTTTGCGGGTTGCTATCACGGACACGCCGACACACTTTTAGCACAGGCGGGGAGCGGCGTCGCCACACTCGGACTACCTGACTCGCCGGGAGTGCCTAGCGCAACCGCCGCAACGACGCTCACAGTGTCTTACAATGATCTTGATGGTGTGCGGGCATTGTTTGAGGCGTACCCTGATGATATCGCCGGGGTGATTGTTGAACCGATTGCCGCCAACATGGGGTTTGTGCTGCCACAGCCCGATTTTCTGCCCGGACTACATCGCCTGTGCAAACAGTACGGCGCGTTGTTCATCTTAGATGAAGTGATGACCGGATTTCGAGTTGCCCCCGGTGGAGCGCAAGCCCATTGGACGCTCGATCCTGACATCACCTGTTTGGGCAAGGTGATCGGTGGAGGGCTGCCCGTTGGGGCATATGCGGGCAAACGCGAAATTATGCAGCACGTCGCGCCAGCAGGGACGATGTATCAAGCAGGGACGCTTTCGGGCAATCCGTTGGCGATGGCGGCGGGTTTAGCAACCTTGCATACGTTGTTAAAAGGGGGTGTTTTTGAAGCTGTCGAACAAATGACAACGGCGCTGGTCAAAGGCTTGACCGAAGCGGCAAAGTCTGCGAATGTCCCGTTGCAAGCGGGTTGCGTGGGAACGATGTTCGGATTTTACTTTTTGAAAACGCCCGATACGGCGATTGTGGACTATGAAAGCGCGAAACGATTTGCCGATACTGCCCGCTATGCCCGTTTCTTCCATGCGATGTTAGAACGTGGTGTGTATTTCGCGCCAAGTCAGTTTGAGGCGGGCTTTATGGGCAGCGCACACACCACAGAGGATATTCAGGCGACACTTTCGCAAGCGCGGGATGTATTTGGTCAATTGGAAACCGCCTAAGTTTCAGGCAGTTTCCCATACGGGTTCGCCAGACATAATGCGCTCAATCTGCGACGGGAAGCGGTCAGGGTCAAGCGGTTTCCCAACAAAACCAAAGTGCGGAAGAGCCAAAATTTTAGTCTGTGGATCGAACCAAAAACCCCTACATGCCTGCACGCGGAAGCATGAACGGTATGTAGGGTTATGAAGGGTTTTTCGCGCCATGCAAACTTAAAATTGCAGTGCGTTTGGTTAGCATCCGGCGCGGGATGCTTCATCCCGATACATTCTCCAGTAGCAATACGCAGGTGGTAAACTACTATTTTCTCAGTAGAGGGATAGAGTTTTATGCGGAATTAAAGTAAAATTCTCGCTAAAAAGTGTATGAACAAGGTAATGTGGAAAATGACCGATAGCGTTCATCTGGCAATAGTTTATCGCTTGACCGGCGTGAGTTTCTGGGAAGCTCAAAACAGCTTCACGCAGCGGTTGAAAAACGCAGTGATGGTTCCTTAGCCAAAATGACTTAT
>JBBQRJ010000620.1:0-2450 GCA_038214955.1 Aggregatilineales bacterium
CTTGAACCGCTGTTCGGCGGCGGCGCTGGCGATTCAGGTTTCGTATTTTGGACCCTATGTTTATGATGCGGCGGTACGAGAATTGAACCCGCATATTGAAGATGTCGCCGTGCGTTTAGATGAAATGATCGCGTTTGCCGAAGAATACGGCTTGCGCGGCATTGCCCGCATCGGCGGCACGCTGGACAGGCTCAAACGATTGGTCGCTGGCGGATTCCCCGTGTTAATCGAGAACTCGTATTATGAGGGCGCGGGCGGTCTACGCGACTGGATGGGACATAACCGTGTCGTGATGGGTTACGACGACGCGCAGCAAGTCTTGCTCACGTTTGACCCGCTGCTAGGGGCGGGCGAAAATCAGGTGGGACGCACAATCCCTTATGCCGATGTAGACGAACGCTGGCGCACGTTCAATCGTGACTACCTGGTGCTGTATCGCCCTGAAGAAGAAGCACGCTTGATCACGGTGATGGGCGATGATTGGGATGTAATGCACAACGCAGAATGGGCATTATCCCAATCACAGGCAGAAATCGACAGCGGCAATTTCGATTCGTTCACGTTGTTCAACATGGGATCGTCGCTGGTGGAATTGGGACGTTATGAGGAAGCCGCCGGATATTTCGATCAAGCGCGGACGAATGGCTTGCCCTGGCGCATGATGTGGTATCAGTACGGGGCATTCGAGGCGTACTACCAGACGGGACGCTATGACGATCTGCTGCGTCTCGCCCAAGACGTGATTGCTACCACGCCGGGAGTAGAAGAAACTTACTACTACGCAGGGTTGGCGCATGAGGCTCTTGGTGATTCTTTACGAGCCGCAGCCAACTTCGAGGTGGCACTTTGGAGAAATGCGAATTTCTTGCTGGCAGCGGAGGCGCTCACACGGATCAATGGCTAAGGGTCGTTTGTAACAAATAGACAAAAACCCTTGAGGAATTTTGGCTAAAACCCCATGCTCGTCGTTTGTGGAAATATGCTAAGATGCGGCGTCTTTCGTTTACTATGGACAGGATATTTCAAGCCCATGACCGCATTGCGTGACTTTCTCGAAATTCCGTATGACGAACTTGAGGCGCTTAACCTCGCTGCCAAGAAACAGCGTTTGGATCGCGTTTCCGCTGACCAAATTCGTGAGGAACGCCTGCGTTACCTCACCGACGAAAAGCGCATCAAAGCGGTGACGGTGTGCTTTACTGACCTCGAAGGTCGTTTGCACATGTTGGATTATGACAAAAAGTTCCTGCTCAAGTCGTGGGATAACCTGACGTTTGATGGGTCGTCGGTGCGCGGCTTCTCTGCCCAAGCCGAGTCTGACTTGCGTTTGGCGCTGGATTGGACGGCGTTCTACTGGCTGCCTAGCGATGTATTTGGTCCCGGTAAAGTGCTGGTATTCGGGGAAGTCCTCGAACGTACCGGTTCACCGTACCCCGCCGACCTCCGCTCCATCCTCAAGAATTACATGACGCACCTGTACGACACACAGGGGATTATCTGCAACGCTTCCAATGAAATTGAAGGCTTCCTGTTCAAGGGGAGAAACGCCGAACAGGAATACTCTTTGACGAACAGCTTTAGCACCGTGACAACGGGCGGCTACTATCACTCGCTCCCCGGCGACCCGCTCCGTTCGTTCATTGACGTGGTGGCGGAAGCACAACGGGCGATGGGTTTTGCCAACGAAAAAGATCACCCCGAAGTTGCGCCGTCGCAGTTTGAGATCAACTATTCGTACACCGAAGCCAGCATCGCGGCTGATCAGGTGCAGTTGTACAAGCTGATTTGCCGTCAGATTGCGCGTCAAAACGATATGACCGCTTCGTTCCTGCCCAAGCCTGTCACGGGGGTGAACGGTAACGGGATGCACACCAACCTGTCTGTCTCGCAGAATGGTAAAAACCTGATGTGGGAAGCGGGCGGCAAAGAATCGCTGTCAACCTTCGGGTGGGATTTCATCTACCGCGTGCTGTCGAATGCGCTGGATATTTGCTTGATCCTCAATTCGAGCGTGAACTCGTACCGCCGTCTTGACCCGCACTTTGAAGCGCCGAACCAGATCAAAGCGTCTGCGATTGATCGCGGTTCGATGGTACGTATCCCCTATGGCAACGAAAAATCGGCGCGTGTCGAAGTTCGTTCTATTGCGCCGGATGCGAACCCGTATCTAGCCCTGTACAGCATTTTGCGGACTGGTTTGGAAGGCGCAAGCAACCCGAATCTGGATCAAACTGCCATCCTGCCCGATAACATCTACGATGCGATTGACTGCTTCAGCAGCAGTTCTTATGCCGCAGAGTTGCTTGGTGAAGAAGTCCGCGATAAATTTACCGCGTTGAAGTTAGCGGCAGCAGATCGTTCGCCGCGTAAATTGGGGACGCTGATCAAGGCGTCGGAAGTCCAATATCACCATGAAGTTCAGAATCAATATCTCTGGAATCAGTTCTAAC
>JBBQRJ010000621.1:0-2440 GCA_038214955.1 Aggregatilineales bacterium
GGCGTTGAAAATGGCTTTAAGCGAACTGACCGAACATCGTGCCGATATGATGGTGACGGGTGGCGTCGATACCGACAACTCGATCTTCATGTATATGTGCTTCAGCAAGACTCCCGCCTTTTCCAAAGGGGTGAATCCCCGCCCATTTGATACCCAGTCGGATGGGATGATGGTTGGCGAAGGCATTGGCATGATGGTGTTGAAGCGCCTTGAGGATGCCGAGCGCGATGGTGATCGCATTTATGCGGTGATCAAGGGTTTGGGATCGTCCAGCGATGGTCGTTTCAAGAGCATTTACGCGCCGCGTGGTGAAGGACAGGAAAAGGCGCTGCGCCGTGCCTATGAAGATGCTGGTTTCTCGCCCGCGACGGTGGGATTAGTCGAGGCGCACGGCACTGGCACAATTGCGGGGGACACCACCGAAGTTACGACCATCATTCGGTACTTTAACCAGCACGATACCGAACGACAGCACGTCGCGTTGGGGAGCGTCAAATCGCAAATTGGACACACCAAAGCCTCGGCGGGTGCGGCTGGTTTGATCAAGACGGCGTTAGCGTTACACCATAAAATACTGCCTCCTACGCTGAACGTTGATGAGCCTAACCCTAAATACGACATCCCCAATTCGGCGTTTTACATCAATACGGAAACACGCCCCTGGGTACAGCCCGTCAGTGAGACTCCACGCCGTGCAGGGGTGAGTTCATTCGGGTTCGGTGGCACGAATTTCCATGTCGTCCTCGAAGAATACCGCAGCGACCACCAGTTAAGTTATCGTGTTCACGACACCCCACAGGCAGTTATTCTCAACGCGGGCAGTCTTGACCAACTCCGTAATCACGTGACATCTGCGCTGAATGCATTACAGTCTGATGATGGCGCGGGTTACTTCCTGAACCTCGTGCGGGCAACCCGCGAAACCGTTGTGCCGATGGCAGCCGTGCGCGTGGGTTTCGTCGCGCTGACAGCAGCAGAAGCAGCGGCACTGTTACAGGTTGCACAGGAGATGTTCAACAAAACGCCCGACGCTGAATCGTGGCAGCACCCCAAAGGCGTGTTCTACCGCCGCAGCGGAATGAATGTGAATGGGCGTGTGGTTGCGCTGTTCTCCGGTCAGGGATCGCAGTATCTGGAAATGGGACGCGAACTGGCGCTCAACTTCCCGGAAGTTCGTCAGTCCTTCGCACAGATTGACAGCCTGATGAAGCGTGACGGTAAGCGTACCCTCTCGAATATCGTATTCCCGCGTCCGGCATTTAGTGCCGACGAAAAACAAGCGCAGGAATCTGCCCTACAAGGGACGGATTACGCACAACCCGCCATCGGCGCAGTGAGCGCGGGCATGTTCCGTGTGCTGCAAAACGCGGGTTTCCGCGCAGACTTCACCGCAGGTCACAGCTTTGGCGAACTGACGGCGCTGTGGGCGGCGGGTGCGCTGAGTGATGATGATTACGCGGTGCTGGTCAAAGCACGCGGCGCGGCAATGGCGCCACCCCCCAATGATCCCAACTTTGATGCCGGTACGATGATGGCTGTAACGGGGGATGTTGAGGCAATTGAGCGTGAGGTCAAGGCTTTGCGCGGCGTTCAGGTTGCGAATCACAACTCACGGACACAGGTCGTTGTTGCTGGCTCGAAAGACGACATCAAGGACGCTGAAAACGTGCTGAAAGCGAAGGGTTTCAAGGTTGTACCTCTGTCTGTCGCAGCGGCTTTCCATACGTCGCTGGTGGGACACGCACAAAAGCCTTTCGCCCAAGCAATTCGCGGTACAGCCTTCCAGACACCGACTATCCCGGTCTACAGCAATGCGACAGGCAAGCCTTATCCGACAGCGCCAACGGCGATTCAAGCCATTCTCGAAGATCACATCCTCAATCCCGTTTTGTTCCGTGACGAGATCGAGAATATCTACGCCGCTGGCGGTACGGTATTTGTCGAATTTGGACCGCGCAATGTGCTGACCAATCTCGTCAAGGATATTCTAGGGGATCGTTCGCATGTTGCTGTCGCACTGAACGGGAGTCGTCAAAAAGATAGTGACCGTCAACTGCGTGAAGCCGTTGTACAGCTTCAAGTTCTCGGCTTGACGCTTGGTAATCTTGATCCCTACGCACTGGAAATAGAAGCACCGACAAAAAAGAAGGGCTTGAGCGTTACATTGAATGGCGCGAATTACGTCAGCGACAAAACCCGTGCCGCGTATCAGGCAGCACTTGCCACGCCATCAACCGTGACGATTGCAGCACTGCCTCAGCCGGAAACGTCGCCAACTTCAACCCCTGTAGAAGCGCCGCCGCAACTGGAAGTTCCAATCGTTCCCTCTGCACCTCCCGTCGCCGAAGATCGCCAAAACCTTTTAGATGAACCGCGAGTAGAGCCTGATATGACCAGTATCGTACAAATGCTCGAACAGAGTCTTATGCATTTCCGTGAA
>JBBQRJ010000622.1:0-2421 GCA_038214955.1 Aggregatilineales bacterium
GAGTACGGATTGTTCCAGAATCCGCGCACCCACACGCTTGGAGGTGCATTTTCGGTCACGGGTATTTTTCTTCGTGCTGCAAATATAGAAATCCCAGCGTCCGCGCTTCCCTTCTTTCGGAGAAATGCGATCTGCCAGCATCGGATGCTCTTCGCCGTCTACCTCCGCGCAAAACAGCAGTCCGCTCAATAGGTGGCGAGAACCGACGCGGCGCGGCTCCAAGTGGGCATCCATCGCTTGAGAACGAGTTTTCTTGCCCCGTTCTTGGCGACGCTGCTGTTCATCGACCCACCACTGCGTAGGAATGAGCGCAGGAACAAAACTCTCGATCCGCTGCCCGCCGTAGTCCAACACGCCCGTATAAATGAGATTCTTAAAGAATGAAGCATAGCTGCTGACATTTTTGAATAACCGCGTCGCTTCCATGATGTCACGGATGCTCGCGCCATCACGCCGCATCTGCCACGCCAATTGACAGCGATCCCACAATTCGGGATCAGGCAGGATGCGCTGGACTTCGCGCAGTTCACCGCTGCGCTTGCCGTTCTTGCGTTTGTAAGTCCCCACAACGATGCGTTCAGCTTTAAAGCCAGTCGGTACACCACCGGGCAGAATACCCAGATATGCGCCTGTCACTTTCCAATCGGGGTTATGCGCTAGGAATCCGGGATCGGTATCGCGCAGTGTGACGAGCTGCGCCAATCCGCGCCGCGCATTGTCCGATATTTCCAACAGAAGCTGCTCATCTTGATATTCGTAGAACGACTCGATGAGTGCATCCAATCCGGGGTTGCCCGTCTCGAAGATCGATACAAGGCTCACAATCGTGATGCCCCGCAAGCGCAAATCGGACTTTACGTGACGGGTGTGGATCAAGTCGCGTCCAAGCCGGTTGGATTTCCAACACAGCAAGCCGAATGGTTTTTCCTTTGCTCGCCGCGAACGCTTTGCCGGATCATAGATCACCGGGAAGCGCTGGCGTAGATTAGCCATCATCGCGCCAAACTCATCCCGTTTTTCGACGGCGGTTGCTTTTTCGGCTTCGTCGCTGTAAATATGATCCAGCACCAGACCATAACGGGCGCAGTACTCTTGCGCGGCTTCCCGCTGTTGGGTCACGCTGCGATCCTGTTCCTCGCCGCCCGAATCACGGGTGTACAGAACCACATGCGTACCGGGCGGCAGCGGGCAGTCGGGTCGCAGCAAATGCAGATAGCGTTCTTCATTCATTGCCGATCAGTTTCTCCAATTTTCATCCACCATGGTTGGATCGTATTCCAGCGACAGCTTGTGCCGGATCAAGGCTCGAATCCGTTCTCGTGTCTCTTTGGGCAAGTCAGCCCATTTGTTCCTTAGCACCTCGGTTTCAGGCGCAATGCGTTCCATATCCGCAGATGTAGTCATTGCATAGCGCACGATCAACTGATTAGCTGCCTCGCGCAGCATGGCAGGAAAGTTCAAGTCCAAACCAGCAAGGGAGTCATGGGCAGTCCGCCGCATTTCTTGGAGGATCGTTTTTGTTTTGATCTGCTCCGTCATGGCTTCGAGGACGCTCATGACCGTATCCTGCTTGTCTAAAGGCAGTTGATCGAAAACATCGGCGAGGTATTCGGCGCGTACCGAATTTGCGGTGGCTGCCGGGGCGATATAGCCCGCGAGGCGAAAGAGCATCAAGGGATCAACGTCGAGCGCGTCGGCAACGGAGCGCAGTGTACGCGGATCAGGGTCTTTGGCACGCGGGTCGATGCCATGCTTGAGCAAATTGCGAATGACGGATTCAGACACGCCTGCCACCGCCGCGAGCGAACTATTATTGTGCTGACGTCGGCGCATCAATTCGGACACGAAACGTCCTAAGGTGTTAGAAGTTGCTGACATGGACCACTGATGTCCTTGGATACGTTGAACTGTCGTTTCAACGAACATTATACACATTCCCTCAGTGATCCTCAGGCGTTAACTTGACATGCCCAACTCAGTATACTATACTTTTCCACAAAGAACGAATATCGGTTTTTGTAGCGAGACGCGACCTCTCATGGTCGCTTCTTGTTTGTTTCAAATTCGCTCCAAAGAGCGACTTACGGTTATAACAGCGAGGGTGTCAGTGCCAAAACGACAGAAGCGTCAATCTGCCTGCTTTCCCTTACATGTCCGCAATGATGCGGCGTTGTGGAAGCACGCCAGTCTCCAAGCGGCCCTCGCCGCGAATACCGCCACCGTTGCAGCCCTGATCCAAGCTGGTCGAGAGAAATCACCTACGGTTGAAACACTCATCACAGAGGCAGTTCTCGAAAGCGTTCCCTGATTCATAAGTACGGAGGTTCTTATGCTGCTGTCGCAAGTTCGATCCCTTACCCAAGACGAGCGTCAATTGGCGCGGGGTGCTGCACAGGAAGCGGTGTTCCGTGACATCGGTGA
>JBBQRJ010000623.1:0-2419 GCA_038214955.1 Aggregatilineales bacterium
GCGAACCGATACAGCAGCTTGATCGCGGGACCCATGGTTAGGCTCTCGATAGAGGACTGTTTATCGGCGGGCAGTTCGGGCGTAAAACGGACATCTCCGGCTTTCAACACGCCAAGCGGCAAGCTGATCACGACGCGATCCGCTGTGAGCGTCTCCCCGTTCGCCGTGTGGATTTTGACGGGCGTACTTGACCAATCAATCTCCGTGACGATGGTGTTCAGTCGAATATCGAGTCCAACGGCTAGATGATCGATCAGCTTGTCGTAACCCTCAGCGATCATCCAGTCACCGTTTCCGGCTTCGGTGTCGCTCATTTCTTCCACACCCGAAATCGCGCTGACGCGGCTCAAGTCGTCGCCTTCGGCATTGCCCCACGCACGGCGCGTGTAATGAATCTGCGCGTCTGTGAAGCCAAGCCGACGTAAATACGTATCGAGCGGTTCATCGTCAGGGTGAGGCGGGTTTTGCTCGAAAGGCAAATCCCATGTGCGGGTCACATCAAAGTCAGCGTGGCGTGCGCGGGCTTCGCGCATGGTCAATTCTGACCCATCTGCCATACGGACGAGCGACTCGTCTAGTTTTTTCCACTGGAGAAGCGTTAGCCCTAGTTCGCGGGCGAGCAGTCAGGTAGGGACTTTATCCCCGTGAACCCAACTTGCACCTTGTTCGATGAGGAAGGGGGCGAAACTGCGATCCGTGAACATGCGACCACCCAAGCGATCACGCGCTTCAAGGACGATCACACTTTCGTTTGCTTTGGAAAGTTCGTGCGCGGTTGTCAAGCCTGACATCCCTGCGCCGATGACTACCGTAGACATGATTCACCTGTTTTTTCATTGTGTTGCTCTCACAGCATAGGTGAAGCCCTGTTAAAAGTCAACGTGGGGCGAGGGAAACGCACAAAAGTAGAGAGATAAAACTTTTTTAGTGGGGTCTTACAGATTTTTATTTTGCGACCCCCATGTCTTTGTGAAGAAGATTTGGCGCTGTTGTTTGATGAGTCGCTTGTAAATAGTCGGTGAGCAGATGTCAAATTTGGTGTTGATCCCCTTTACATTTAGCAGTGCTAATGATATTTATGTCAATACTTAGAACTGCTATGGTTGGGGGTGGCTATGCGTCTTATTCGTCGTTTCTGGTGGGTGATTCCTGTTGTTATCGTAATGGCGTTGGCGGGTTTTGTCGTGTGGGCAAACGCTACGAACCCGATTGAAGCAGAAGCCGAGTCTGCGATGCGCTCGGATGCGTCGGTGACTGTGAGTGATGAACGCTGGCTCACGTTTACGCCTATTGAGTCTGAACCTACAACGGGCTTGATCTTCTATCCGGGTGGAAAAGTAGACGCGCGGGCATATGCCCCGCTTGCCCATGCTGCTGCACAAGCGGGCACCCTCGCGGTGATCGTCCCCATGCCGCTCAACCTTGCCGTGTTTGACATGAACGCCGCTAATGCGGTGATTGCCGCGTATCCCAACATTGAACATTGGGTCATTGGCGGGCATTCGCTCGGCGGATCAATGGCGGCGCGTTATGTGCTGGACAATCCGAATCAGGTGGATGGCTTGGCGCTCATCGCGTCGTATTCTGACCGCGATATAAGCACCGTCGATGTTAACGTGACCGTGATCTATGGTTCGCTCGATGGCTTGGCACAGGTCGAAACAGTAGAAGGCGGCGCAAATTTTCTCCCCGCCGATACAACGTGGGTCGAAATTGAAGGTGGTAATCATGCACAGTTTGGCTGGTATGGCGATCAAGATCGGGATAACGCGGCGACAATCAGTCATGAAGCACAGTACGACCAACTGATTGCGGCGGTGATTGCGCTGTTGGAAAGCGTGACTTAGGTCTGAAAGACCTCTCTCACTGAAAGCTGAAAGCCGGGCAGCACATCGCCGCCGTCAAGGGTGTCATTGATGCCATAGGTCACGGTGGGTTTGCCCGGCACATGCACTTCGGCGGTCTGCGTTTTGGGGCGAAACACCCATACCACGACTCCCGCTTCCCTGTATTTTGCCAGCTTTTTGGTCAACGCACTTTCTCTATCCGTTGGCGAGATGACTTCTACAGCGAGTTCAGGCGGGTTGGGGCAGTAGCCCTCACGTGGAAATTCAGGCTGACGCGCTTTAGAGATATACGCGACATCGGGCGATAAACGCGCCCCCGCGATCATGTAGCCCGCATTTTCACCTGTGATATGCCCTAAACGGGTTTCACGATCATGCAGTTTGAGCAAGAAAATAACATTTACGCCAATTTCGGACGAATAAGCATTAGACGGCACTTCGATAATCTCCCCGTCGATGAATTCAAAGATTAGGTCTTCGTTGCCGGGTAAATTGATCAACGTCTCGAAATCTTCTAACGTGTTGATATTGGAAATTGCCATTTTCGCCTCTCCAAAAGTTCTCGATTCTAG
>JBBQRJ010000624.1:0-2391 GCA_038214955.1 Aggregatilineales bacterium
ACACGCAGCGCCATATCCAAACCGACTTGAGATGAATCAGTCTGCACCGGATCAATCGCGCTGATGGTGAGCGTCTCCCCTGCTGTCCCTGCATATGTCCACGTTTGCATCGGTATAGTTTCGCTCACTGTGCCATATCCCGCGCTCAATGCATCCAAATTTTGCGGGGATGCGAAGCGATTTGATGGGAAGGATTTCAGGTAGCTTGTGAGCGCCCCTTGCGAGTCAATCACGAACAGGCGCAAGCCATCGCTAGAAAGCGCCGCGCTCCGTCCGCTGGCATTGAGCAGCGTCTCGCGGGTTTGCCACAGCGTTTCATAGGCGATAGTCGCGCCCGCGATGACCACGCCGCCGCGTCCGTCGCCTGTTATATCAAGGTTATCCGCGCTCATCGGCACAGTGAGCCAGAAACCGCTCTGCGCCGAGTCACTGTTGTAGGCGGACAGATAGCCCGTGATCGCGCCGTCTAACAGCGACGTGAGCCGTTCGATCACCAGTGGGCTGCCGTCTCCATCGACCAGCACAAAAGGCGGTGCGGCGGCATTGAAATTCAGCGGGATCAAATCTTCTTGTCCGACGATGTGCAGCGCATAATTTCCTTCTTTGCTGCGGTCAATGGCGTAGATCGCGCCGTTTTGCGACACAGCGACTCCCAGTGGAGCATTGCCCGCAAATGCTCCAACAGGGGCAACCCACACCCCATTTTGCAAGCGCAAAAGGCATCGGCAAACGATGTCTGACACATAAGCGATACCCGCGCTGCCGGCGGCGATGTCGGTAGGCTGTGACGGGTTCTCGAACGGGTACTCCCCGATGAGCGTGCCGCTGAGGGCATCATAGGCGACAATGCCCGTTGTGCCATTCAAACCGTAAACGATCCCGCTTTCGCTGTAGGCGACTTGAGTCAACGTGTAATTAGCATCTGTCCACAACTGTTGAAAATCGGGGAAGATGGCATCACTGAGGGACAAACCCGCAAGCAGTTGATCCAGCGCGACGGAAACGCCCGTCCAACGGGCAACCGCCGCGATGATGCGGTCATCGGGCAAATAGCCGATGCGCCCTTCCCCGCTATAAGCGCGATCTGACGAAACTGCCTCTACACGCCAGCCAGAACGCCCATACATCATGAAAGGTTGATAGCCAAAATGCAGCAGATCAAGCACGGGGAGTTCAGACGCCAGCACATCCACTATATCGCCGCCTTCCAGCACATGAAGTCGGATTGTGAGGTTTGCCCCATCCGTGATGGTCAGCGTTTCGCCGTCAATTTCAGTGGTTGTCCAGCCGAAAGGAAGCGTGAGTGTGATGCCCACCCCTTCCCAATAGAACGCCTCCCATTCAGAAGCACGAGGCGAGGCGAAAGCGATGAGCAGCAGGAAGGCAGCAAGGCGGTTGAACATCAATTATCTTTTCGGAATAGTACCTACAATTTTAAAGCCCAACTGCTCGACATCATCACGGCGGCGCAGGATGGGATCAAGTGCGTGCGCCAGAATCGCCAAGCCGAGTCCCGCAATGACGCCGATCCCGATTCGCAGCAGTGACCCGAAACGATCCGTGAGCGGCGGCGGCGCGGCAGTGATAGGTGACTGGTGCAAAAGAGTGACAGCGGCGGGTTCACCGCCCAACTGCGCGAAATAGTCCTGACTGCGCGTTTGCAACACGCGGATCGATGCGTCGGTGATGGCTTGCAGTTCGTCGGCATTCGACCAATTCAAGTACACGCGCCCGACCACCCCTTCATTGTCGGCGTTGACGACCAGCGCACGCGGGTCAATCGTGACGCCACGTTCGGCGATCACGTCTGCGACGGCTTGCGCGAAGGCGCTGCCCCGTACCCAATCGGTGAAAGCATCCACGGTGAGTTCGGACGCCCGCCAGATGTCTTGATAATCGCCATCGGTGCGCGGGATTGCTTCCATCGACTGCGCCGCACTGTAACTGATCATTGTGCTGAAACTGCCCGACACCGTTCCCCCGCGATTGAGCAGTTCTGGCAATGCCAGCGCCGTCGTGATCACGATGGGGATCAGAATCAGCCACCACCAGCGGCGCACAATGTTGATCAAGATCGAAAGTTCCAAAGCATTTCACCTCTGTTGCAAAATAACCTCACCCCCAACCCCTCTCCAAATGGAGAGGGGAGAAAAACACGTCTGGAAAGTCCCCTCTCCTATGGGAGAGGGGATTTAGGGGTGAGGTTTGCGTTTGATCTTTACAGCCTGATCAATATAGGCGTTCAATTCGCGCTCGAACACGGTTGTGTCGAATCTTTCGGCGTGCTGGCGAATCACCCCTGTACTATACCGCGAAGCATCAAAATCGCGCATCACGCGCATCAGGCTTTCAACCGTCAATTCGTGAAACAGTTCGCCCGTTTGACCGGGA
>JBBQRJ010000625.1:0-2346 GCA_038214955.1 Aggregatilineales bacterium
GATTATATAATTTGGGGAATTAAGTGAGACTGAAGCCGCAAAGTACGAAACCCCATTCGCTTATGTTAAAGAACATGTTTACGCTGTGCGACAAAAGAACAATGAAGCTCGTGCAAGGATTAAATGGTGGCAACATAGACGCCCCGCAACCGATATGAGAGAATCTTTATCTAAGCTAACAAGATTTATTGCAACTCCTAGAGTATCTAAATATCGTCTGTTCGATTGGTTTCCAAGTAACACGTTGCCTGATGATGGGACATATGTTTTCGCCCGTGATGATGACTACTTTTTCGGCGTTTTACACTCGCGCTTACATGAAATCTGGTCGCTTCGCATGGGAACATGGCTAGGCAAGGGCAACGATCCGCGCTACACCCCTACCACCACGTTTGAAACCTTCCCGTTCCCGTTCACCCCGCGCAAAGAGGACTTCACCGATCCGCGTGTTGTGGCGATCAGCGCGGCGGCAAAGGCGCTCCATGAAGAACGTCACGCATGGCTCAACCCGCCCGCAGGGACGGCAAAATCCAACGAGCGCACGCTCACTAACCTGTATAACGCCCTGCGATCCCTCTCACCCCCTCTCCTCTCGGAGAGGGGGCAGGGGGGTGAGGCTTCTTTACGGGGAGTCAAAGCGGTGGCATCAGCGTTCGCGCCGCGTCTGCTGGAACTGCATACGGCGCTCGATCACGCCGTGATCGCCGCCTACGGTTGGGATGTGTCGGTTCTGGATGATGATGAGGCGATTCTGCGGAATCTGCTGGCGCTCAATGGGGAACGGTCAGCGTCTGTGACGACATAGCGCAACTTGCAATTTCTACGTTACAATGGGACGTGCAAGCGAGGATAACGCATGTCGCACGTTTTTATCAGCTATCACAAAAATAGTAGTCGGGACTATGCACGTCGGCTGGCAGACCATTTGATCGCCAGCGGTTTTGACGTGTGGATTGATGATCGAATTGACTACGGTACCAACTGGGAACAGATGATCTTTGAGGCGATTAAGCAAGCCTCTGCCGTACTGGTCATCATGACGCCCGGTTCGTATACCAGCCGATGGGTGCAAGCAGAACGTCTTTATGCCGAAAAGACCAACAAGCCGATTTTCCCTGTTTTGCTGGATGGCGATATTTTTCCGGCATACCTGGGGGTTCAAGTTGTCGATGTCCATGTCGGTCAACTGCCGCCTGATGAATTTCTGAACGATCTCGAAGTGGCAAACGTACCACGTAGAAATACGCGGGGTCGCAACGTCGCACAGAATGCACCCCCAACCCCCGCTAAGCCGCACGACGTACAGCCCGTCGCCATCAAGCCACCGCTGACCGCACCGACGCAATCCCGCCAGTTTGAAGCCGCTATGCCGTCGCAAATTATCTCTACCGCGCCTACCGAAGTGTGGGCGAAAATCTCGCTGCCCGACTCGAAAGGCTTACGCGGTGAACTGCCCGCTGTCGTCCCCTCCGGTGATGTGATCGGCAGAGAGGACGCCCGCGCTACGGGATTCCCGTTCAAATTTCCGCTTGACCCGCGCACAGGTGAGCCAAGTTCGGTCACAGTGAGCATTCGCGCACGGTCAACGAACCTGACATTCGATCAAAACGAAGTGGTGCTTGAACTACCGCCCGACACCGATTCGCAAACGGTCATTTTGAACGCCACCCTCAACCAGAATGCCGCATCGGGAATGCGTGTGCGCGTCACGCTCGATCTGGTGTACGAAACACGGGTGATCGCGCAGATCAGCGTGTCGGCAACCGTAGAAGAACCTGTACGCGGTGGAGTTCGGAATCAAGCATGGATGCTGGCAGGAGTCGCCATTGCGGGCGGCGGCTTGCCCGGTGCGCCGCCCGCCTCTGCTCCTGAATCTGCTATGCCCGATGGGTTGCATGACCAGGATGAAACGCCGCGTTCGTCGGCGGGCGTCACACCACCGCTGGATGATATTCTGCTGCCACCAACAGCACCGCCCGTTGATCCGCGTTTTGGCACACCACCGCCATTTCCGCCGCCTCAATCGTCTGTACCTCCCTCAGCGGGACGCCCGGACTACGACGAGGATTACACCGAACGCACGCCGTCTAAAGGGCGCAGCAGCTTAGGTCTTCCACTGGCACTCGTCTCATCGCTGGTGCTGGTCGCTGTGGTCGTCATCTTCCTAGTACAGGCGGCGAATCCAGAGGTTAACCCTGCCTTTGCCACCCAAACTCAGTTCGCCCTACTAGAGTTAACTGATTTCGGTACAGCAACCACACGCCCCACTCAAACCAATTCACCCGATACACGCGCAACCAGTGCGGCAGTTGCAGCCGCTACGCAAACCGCCGCCTTCGCACAAAC
>JBBQRJ010000626.1:0-2346 GCA_038214955.1 Aggregatilineales bacterium
CGTAACTGCGCCATAATCGCGTCGGAGAAATCCATTGCCACAATCACATGAATCGGGTCGCTTGTGTCGCTCATATCGTAGCCTCAATCCTGATGGAGTGTTAAATTTAGCGAATTACCACTTTGAACACTAAGGAGATTATGCGATGGGTTTAATGGATGGCAAAATTGCGCTCATTTTCGGGTTAGCGAACAAAAACTCGATTGCGTGGGGAATCACCAAGCGGCTGCACGATGAAGGCGCGACGATCCTATTGAGTTATGCGGGGGAAATCCTCGAAAAGCGCGTGTTTCCACTGGCGCAAGAAATCGGCTGTGATTTTGTGGAACAGTGTGATGTCACCAACGACGAACAGCTAGACGCCGTTTTCGCCAAAGTGCAGGAACGTTACGGACGCATTGATACGCTCGTTCACTGTGTCGCGTTTGCCAATCGTGATGATTTGGGCGGACGTTTCGTCAACATTTCCCGCGACGGCTTCAAGCTGGCGCTCGACATCAGCGCCTACAGCCTGATCGCTATGGCGAAACGCGCCGAACCGCTCATGACGAACGGCAGCAGTATTGTCAGCCTAACCTACTACGCCTCAGAAAAGGTCATGCCGAAATATCATGTGATGGCAATTGCGAAAGCGGCGCTCGAAACGATCACCAAGTATCTGGCGAATGACTTGGGTCCGAAGGGTATTCGCGTCAATGCGATCAGCGCGGGTCCAATCAAGACTCTAGCGGCGGCGGGCGTTCCCGGTTTTCGCTTGATGCTCAAGTATTCAGAGAAAACATCACCGTTGCGTAAGCTGGTGACTCAGGAAGATGTCGGCAATGCGGCGCTGTTCCTCGCGTCGGATATGGGCGTCTCAATCACAGGGGAGATCATGCATGTAGACGCGGGCTACAACGTCCTCGGCATGACGCTCACCGAAGAAGATATGGCAACGATAGAGTAAGTAGACAGTTCACAGTTCACAGTAAAAACAGCGAGGACATCCTCGACACAATGCTGTTCGGTTCAGTCGGCAGGTAGAGAATTTACAGTAAAAACAGTTTTTGACTGCCTACCATGAACTGTAAATTTGCTCCGACAAACACCTGAATATGCTGCGCGGATCGTGGTTTTTCACTGTCTACTGTGAACTGTAAACTCTCTACTTATTTAGGTCTGGCGCATGAGCAAGGCGCGACCCCCTTCTGCAAGGGCGGCGGCGATGATCGCCTTAGCGAGATCGATCCCGATAAAGGGTGCGACCCCCGCGCCCCACGCCGCATCCCACGCCATGCCCGTATTCAACTTGAGCAGCACGTAACCGAATGCGTAGATCACGATGATGCCGACGACTGCTGCCAGCCAACGCTGCCAGAATCGGCGCTGACTCTTTTCAATCAACAATCCGGTGACGAGTGCCGCCGGAACAAAGCCGAGCAGATAGCCCGCCGTTGGGCTTAAGAACGCCGCCGCGCCGACCATACGGGCATCGACGGGAACATTAAAGGCGATCAAGATGAGGTAAAACAGTTGGCTCCATGCGCCGTCCCGCGCTCCTAAGACCAAACCGGAGAGCAAAACGACCAGCACCTGCAAGGTGATCGGCACGGGTTCAACTAAAATCGTGACTCGCGCAGAAATAACGGTCAATAAGGTGAATACCGCAATCCCCGCCAGTCGATAGGCAAGCGAGAAATCGCGGGTTTGTGGGAGTGTCCTCAACATAGAAAAGCCTCGTTAGCATGTAAGCGATTAGCCGTTAGCAAAATACAAAAAGCGTTCGTGAAAAAGGACGAGGTTGTACCTCGTCCCTACGATAAAACCCCATGTGATGCGTTAAGTTTTGTTGATGTCCAACGGATGCACGAGTACATCGGTAAATTCGCTGCTCGATGCCATATGCGTAGGCGATGACCCCGTTTTCTCGGTTGCGCCTACAACGGTGGTTTCAAATTCGACCAGAATCACGCGGACGCCCAACGTAGGCAGATCATAGGCGGTGTGCAGCAAGCCCGGGCTTTGCGAATTACGCAGGAAAGCCAGTTTACCTTTAGTATCGAGGCGGCGGATCCGCCCCTTTGCTTGATTGAACTTCACCTTACGCAGTTCGTCGCGCAGCGCGTCGCGCTGTTGGCTGTTGAGATACGCCATCTTTTCGTCCTTTAGCCCCATGAACCATGATAAACTTCTTGCACCATTGTATAATTGCGGCAAGAAACTTCCAAAGGGTTGCCATGCTTGAACCACGCTCCGTCGGGGAAATCACCGCGATTATTAAGAATCGCCTCGAAAGTGACACCCGTTTACAAGATGTTTGGATTACAGGTGAAATCTCCAATTTTAAACAAGCGTCGTCGGGACATT
>JBBQRJ010000627.1:0-2323 GCA_038214955.1 Aggregatilineales bacterium
GTGCGTGTCACACGACTTTGACCGCGTGAAGGTCGAAGGCTTGTTCCGCGATCTGGAATTTAGCAGCCTGTTCAATCAATTGGGGCGCGTGCGGGCGCGGGGCGAATCGCTTGAGGAAGTGAAACCCAAGCGTACCAAACAGGAACAAATGAGCCTGTTCGATATGCTGACGACTGCTGAAGAATCACCCGATCAGCCGGTTGAGTCGATTGTACAAACCGAAGTCGTGACGACAGAGGCGCAGCTTACAGAACTAGCGCGGCGTTTGAGCGACTGCACAGGAATCGCATTCGACACGGAAACGACAGGCAAGGATTCGCTCATCGCTGATCTAGTGGGGATTTCGCTGTCGTGCGACGGGGAAACGGCGTATTACATTCCGGTGGGGCATCAACGCGGCGATCAATTGGCGATCTCTGTGGTGCTGGAGGCGCTGCGTCCCGCCATGACCCACCCGAACATCCCGAAATACTGCCACAATGCCGACTACGACTTGGTGATGTTGCAGCGTTACGGACTCGATGTGACGCCGATCACGTTTGACACGATGATCGGGGAATGGCTGCGCGACTCGCGGGCTGAAATCGGCTTAAAACGTATGGTACGCCAGCGTTTGAACTTGAAAATGACCGATATTGACGAGTTGATCGGCACGGGCAAGAACCAGATCACGATGGATCGAGTCGCCATTACGCGAGTCGCGCCCTACGCGGGGGACGATGCCGCCATGACCTACCGCCTTGTGAAGTTGATTCGTCCGCAGTTACAAATGAGTTCCAGCGACCCCGTGCATGATGCGCTGTGGGATGTGCCGATGCGCCCGCCCGCCTACATCATGGATGAGATCGAAATGCCGCTCGTCCCTGTGATCGCGGCGATTGAGCAAACCGGAGTCAGTATTGATGTGTCGTATCTGCTGGATTTAAGCGGGCGCTTGTCAGAAATGCTGCTGCGGATCGAAGATGAAATTTACGGTCTGACGGGCGGCTATGGCAAGTTCAACATCAACAGCCCCAAACAGTTGAACAATGTGTTGTTCGGCAAACTGGGATTGTCGTCGGCGGGCGTTCGCAAAACGTCGCATGGGGTTTCGACTGCCGCCGATGTGCTGGAAAACATGCGCGGCGAACACGATATCATTGACAAGATTCTGGAATACCGCGAATTGAGCAAGCTGAAAGGGACGTATGTCGATGCGTTCCCTCTGATGGTTAACCCAAAAAGCGGACGTTTGCACACGCAGTACAATCAGATCGGCGCAAGCACGGGACGCATGAGCAGCAGCAATCCGAATTTGCAAAATATCCCGATCCGCACGGAAGTAGGGCGAGAAGTACGCCGCGCTTTTATCGCGCCGCCGGGACGGGTGTTACTGGCAGTCGATTACAGCCAAGTCGAACTGCGAATCATGGCGCATGTCACGAAAGAACCGACGCTGTTACGCGCCTTCGAGGAAGGTCAAGATATTCACGCCACGACTGCCGCGCTGATCTACGGTGTGCCGCTCGAAAGCGTGACCAAGACTCAGCGTAACTTTGCCAAGCGCGTCAACTTTGGGATTCTGTACGGCATGGGCGCGTTCCGGTTGGCACGGGACAGCGATCTCACTTTGCCGCAAGCGCGAGACTTTATCGAGACGTATTTCCGTCAGTTACCCGGTGTCAAACGTTACATTGATGGGACTCAAGAACTCGCAAGGCGTCAGGGATTCTTGACCACGCTGTACGGGCGGCGGCGCACGTTCCCCGACCTGCACGCGGGCGGGAATCAGCGGGCGGCGGCAGAACGCGAAGCGATCAATATGCCGATTCAGGGGACGGCGGCAGACATCATCAAACTGGCGATGATCCGTTTGCATCGTGAACTGGTCGAACGCGGGTTGGGTGGTCGCATGATTTTGCAGGTGCATGACGAATTGGTGTTGGAAGTGCCAGAAGATGAATTGGAGCAAACAGCGGCGCTCACCGTTGAGGTGATGGAAAATGCCGCGCTGTTGGATGCTCCGCTCAAGGCAAACGCGGCAGTCGGCACGAATTGGCGCGACGTAAAAGAACTTTAAAGTTATGAGTTACCTGCAATTGTTATACAGCGTAAACGCATCAAAATTTCTGGGAGTTCATCAAGGGTCAAGAACGCTCGTAGGGGAGGGGCAATGTCCCCTCCCGCCATAAAAAGCACGGGCGACCACACGGGGTCTTGCGCGTCAAGTTAAGCGATTTGCCGGAGGCTCAAGCCTCCGGCAAGGGGTAGAAAGCCTCCTAAAGGAGGCTCAAACGCGCTCCGTCAGTGTCTATTTCCGGCTCATCCTCCGATGTAAACGACG
>JBBQRJ010000628.1:0-2322 GCA_038214955.1 Aggregatilineales bacterium
CGATTGGAACGAGGGTGCGGCGATGATGCTGTTCAGTTCCATTGATAACTTAGCGCGGGCGCGTTCCGTGATGTATTCATCCAGCGGAAACACGCCGAGTTTAGCGAACGGCGGGCGTTGAACCTGTAAAATGATGTCTTCTAGCGTCAGGTCTTGCCCGCGCTGCCATGCATACTCAAAGATGTTGGCGATCAAGACGTGTTCTTTGTCTTGAATCGGCTGTGCGTTGCGCCCCACCAGCGCCAGCAGCGCCGTCGTAATCCCGTTGATCTTTTCGCGTAGGGCTTCTTCATTGCCCGCAAATCCTTCACGCGGGGCGCGAAGTGATGCCAGAATGCTCACGGGTAAGCCCGCGTCTGAACCCGGCGTATAGATCGAATAGCGGGCGGCGTATTTCAACCAGCGCATACGATCTGGCACAATCCCCCACCCCGCGAGTCCTTCTTTCCACTGTGAGGCGACATCGGCGGCGTACTGCGGCACATCGAGTCCGGCGCGGCGTGCGTCATCCACGTTGACCCAGGGCTGAAAATCTTCCGGGCGCAAATCGGGGAAGTTGAGCAGCAAATTAGTGATGTCGCCTTTCGGGTCAATCACAATTGCCGGGATGTTGTCGAGGATCGCTTCTTCTAACAGGTTGATGCACAACCCCGTTTTACCACTCCCGGTCATGCCGACGACAATAGCGTGTGTCGTCAAGTCCCGCGAGTCGTAGTAAACCACATCGTTCGTCATACGATCCGTCGTGGGATCGTAGCGGCGTCCGAGATAAAACGTCGTCGGCGCTTCGATAAATGCCATTGGGTTTCTCCCTAAAAGCTACTTCCCTAATGATAGCACATCTATTCTAATTACAGGATAGATTTAATGGTCTACGGGCTTCTGCGAAACGGCGGTTAAATTCGATGATGTACTGCTGTGCGAGATCGGGATCAGTGATGATGAACAGGTTTTCGTCGTTGCTATCGCGGGCGCTTGCCGAGAAATTGAACGACCCCGCGATGACGATGTTATCATCCACAATGAACACTTTATGATGCAGCACATAGGGTCCGCCGTCTTGACGCGCATCCAGTCCCGCGCAAAACAGCGGCGTCAGTTCGCTGAACTGCGTCTGGCTGCCTGTCGTCTCGAAAATGCCCTGCACAGTCACGCCCGCTTGAGAACGCGCCAGCATCACTTGGGCGACATCTTCCAGCGTGAACGAGAATGCCATAAAGCGAATCGAACGCTGCGCCCCGCCTAGAGTCCGGCTTATTGCGCCGACGACATCATCTTCGGCGGCGAAATACACCTGAATCGGCGTGCCGTCTTGATTAAAGCTCACCGTGCTGGTTGGTGAAGTTGTGCCAAACTGACCGTTGACGAACATTTCGTCAAATTCGGCTTGATACGCTGTGACTGCTTGGCGTGAGCGTAAAACCAGCGCGTTGTTGTTGTTGCGGTACGTATCGTTGATCGTGTAGTTCCATGAGCCTGTCCACAACACGCTGCTGTCAAGGATCATAAATTTGTCGTGCATCAGCGCCGAACGGCTGTCATCAACGACATTCACACCCGCATTGATCAACTGCTGAATAGTCGAGTCGTCGTCCTCCATACCGTGTTCGTCGTCCGTGACCATTCGCACACGCACGCCACGCTGTGCCGCCGCGACAATTGCCGTTGTCAGCGCGGGGCTGTTGAACTCGAACGCCGCAATATCGAGCGTTGCGGTTACGCCGCCAAGCGCCGCCGCGAGGTTTTCATCAATGCCGCCGCGATAGGTTGTGCGGTCACTGCTGCCCGACGGGTTAGTGAAATACACCTGCCAGAAACCCTTTTGCGCTCCAAAACCCTGCCGCACAGTGATCGGTTGGACGCCGCCCGTGACTGCTGTTGAAGGAGCGCCCTGTGTCAGCGGCGCAGTCGTGGGCGGCGTGGTGTTCCCACTTGAGCTGACTCCGCAATAGCTGGCGACAGCCGCGAGGATCAGCCCTAGCACCAAGAGAATCGGGTTAGGTCTGCCGCCTGACGTTCGCTTGCTGCTGGATGCGCTTTTGCTGCTTGTACTTTTGCGCTTGGTGCTTGACGTGCTTTTGCTGCTAGATGCTTTCTTGGTCATCGGTGTTTTCCTCTAGGCTTGTCTGCGAAGTTTTTTCAGGCGATGGGTCATCATCAGCCCCCGAAAATGGATTTGTGAGAAACGTCCCTATAGAGGGCGCATCGGCGGCGTCTGGTGGTGTTGCCTCCGTTTGTGCATCAGCAGACAATATGATCTCAGCGGGCGGCTCGGTGTGAATCGACTGTTTCGGTTCAGCCTCTATCGGCGGTTCGGTGTGC
>JBBQRJ010000629.1:0-2302 GCA_038214955.1 Aggregatilineales bacterium
GTTGGCACATGCCTCGGGATTGGGTTATAAAGCCTCCTAACGGTGGCTCAACCGGGCTCGGTCTGTGTATTTTTCCGGCGCACCCTCCGTTGTAAACGACGCTTTTGCTGACTCCCCTCCCTGAATTGGGGGTGGGGTCGGGGGTGGGGTGGGCTTAACTTGGTGCATATGGGACACCATGAATGGCGTCCCTACTCAACAACGGCTTTGTAGGAACATGCGATCTATCGCATCCTTTTAATGGCGCAGCCAGTAGAGAATTGTACTGCCATCGTTGAAGCCGAGCGGTAAAAATGCACCGAGCGAGAAAACGAACACGCTCTCGAACACTCCCCACCGTACCAGCCACGCGATCAGGCTGTTGCTGTCGCCCATGAGAATCGCCAATACGAGGAATATCACGGCGACGACCCCGCTTAAAATGGGTCCGCCCAGCGCCCGCCGAATATGTGTTCGTGCGGGCAGCGTGGGTTCATCTTTGGGGTAGAGCGACATGGCGAAGATGCCCAGAAAGCCCAGTCGAATGCCGGTCATCGGGTAGCCGGTGGATTGTGCCGCGTAAGCATGTCCAATATTATGGACGATTTCTAATATCCAATGCATCGCCACACCGATCACCGCGCCGACCAGCGACTCAATGACCGACAGGCGCACGAGGAACAGCGCAATCGCAAACAAGGTCACGCCCATCACCAGCGACCCGACAGCGGCAGCGGGAACGATAGAAATGGGCAGACGGTAGAAAGGTCGCGTCGTAGTCATACATCAATCACCTTTAATGGCAAAAATATCATCGACAACTTGCTTAATTACTCACCTTACGCAGGGTATCAGTTTGACCCCCACCCCACTCGCTGCGCTCGCCTCCCTCCCCCGAATTCAGGGGAGGGCGCAAACACGAGTCTGCTTGCTCCCCTCCTCGAATTCGGGGAGGGGTCGGGGGTGGGGTCAGAAATAACGATCTGCGTAAGGTGAGTTAATTAATATCTCCAGTTCGGCGTTTTGCCCCACTTCCCACGCTGCTTGATAGGCTTCTTCGCCCCGTCAGAAGCTCGAACAGCACCACGCCAAACGCCCAAACATCAAATAGCGATGTGGGTTGCGATTCTGCGAAGGCTTCCGGCGGAAGGTAGGCAAACGTCCCCGTGATCACGCCGAAATCGGTCAGGCGGGGCGTGCCATCTTCTGCGATCAAGATATTGGCGGGCTTGAAGTCCCGATGCACGATTTTCAGGTGATGAGCGCGGCTGAGGGCGTCGGATAACTCGATGCCAATGCTCAACACCCGATCCAGCGGCATTTTTGGCTGGCGATCCATCATCTCGCGCAGGTTGCCACCGGGGACAAATTCCAGAATGAGCGAATACTGATCGTTTTCTTCGACGGCATCAAACATCTTGACGATGTTCGGATGATTCAACTGGCGCAGCGCCTCCCCCTCACGGCGGAAACGTTCGATCATAGCAGCGTCTGCGAGGTCGGGTTTGAGTCGTTTGATCACAATCGGCTGCATGGTGTGGGTATCAACGCCGCGATAAACCACCCCCATCGCAACTTCCCCGATTTGATCTCCCTGTTGGTAGCGATTGCTGATAAGCAATTCCAGCCTCCGTGACGCTGTAAAGATTGTCTCAGGTTGATTCTACTGTACAAACGTAAACTAATCATCAGAGGTATGCTGTGTAACGAAATATGAAATATAATGAGTGTCAATTGGCATAATCAGGCGGAAAAATCTCGTGTTTGAACGCATACGTAAATTTTTGTATCGACTGCCTTTAGTAGAGCAGCTTGGTATTCAACTGCTCATCGGTTTGCTCGTGAGCTTTGCCCTCATCGGGGTGTTCGCTGCCATTGCCGAAGATGTAGTCGAACAAGAAGAATTGGTGCAGATCGATGTCGCCTTTGCTGACGCGCTCCATTCCCTAGCGACTCCAACCTCCACTGAAATGTACCGTATTCTCAGTTTTATCGGCATGGAGGGTCTCTGGATTATGGGCGGCGTCGTGGCGCTCTATTTTTTGCTGCGAAAACAGCGCCTTCACTTTGCGATCTGGCTGTTGGCGCTGGTCGGGGGGACATTGCTCAATAACGCGCTCAAGCTGGTGTTTGCGCGGTCACGTCCTGTGTTTATTGATCCGTTTGTGGTCGAGCATAATTTCAGTTTTCCAAGCGGACACGCTATGATGTCGCTGATCGGTTTCGGGCTGTTCGCTTACTTTGTTTTTCAGGCGCTGCATAGTCACCTTGCCCGAATATTCGTCGTGTTCACGGCGGTGATGTTGGTCATGTTGATCGGCAT
>JBBQRJ010000630.1:0-2295 GCA_038214955.1 Aggregatilineales bacterium
GATATTGATCCCGCAGATTTCGCCCGCGTACAGGGGGAACTGCTTAATCTGTGCAATATTCGCACGGAAACCCGCACGACTCGTCGTTACGCCGGACACGGCATCGCCTCGCATGTGGTCGGCTACATCGGGCAAATCTCGCCTGAGCAACTAGAAGCGGTTCAAGATCGCGGCTATGACGCGGGTAGTTTGGTCGGCTTGGCGGGGGTTGAAGCCCTGCACGAAGAAGCCTTAGCGGGCAGCGCCGAACGGGTGCTGCAAATTGTCGAACCGGGCGGCATGATGATCCGTGAGTTGGCGGGCGCAGCGGGGACTCCGCCGCAGCCCGTCACGCTAACGCTCGATTACGAACTGCAATATGCTGCCGCGCAAGCCCTCTCCGATGCGTATAACCTCGCGGCGGGCAACTGGGCGAGTGATGCTCACTCACCGGGCGCGGGCTTAGTCGTGCTAGACATCAATACGGGCGGTGTTCTGGCAATGGCAAGCTACCCCACCTATGATCCCGGCATGTTCAACCCCGACACACCCCTCTTTGATGTGGGCAACATGATCGGTTTGCTCGAAAGCGATCCGCGCCGCCCGTTCACCAATCGCACCTACCGCGAACAATACGCCCCCGGTTCGACCTTCAAGATCATCACATTGGCAGCCGCAGCAGAGGAACGCTTATGGCGTCCGTCTGACCTGTTCACCTGTTCGATGGAATGGCAGGGCATAGAGTACGGCGACTCGCGGGCGATACGCTACGACTGGCGCAATTTTGAAGAGGGAGAGGCGCGTTTTGCAACGGGTGAAGTCAGTATGAGCGAAGCCCTGACCGCCTCGTGTAACCCGTTCTTCTATCAAATGGGCGCACAACTAGCGCGGAACGGAAATCAGGGTGCGCTGGCAGAGTATGCGCGGCGCATGGGTTTAGGTCGCCCCACAGGGTTGACTTACGACCCGGTGACTCAAGAGGCGTCCGGTCAACTGGCAGTCGTCACGGCAACCGATGAAGCGATTTCGGCGGCAATCGGTCAGCTAGACACACAGGTCACAATACTGCAAATGGCACGCATGGTCGCGGGCGTGGCGAACGGCGGCACGCTGTACACACCCTATATCGTGCAGCAGGTCGGTGAAGGTGAAAACGTGAGTTTTCAGGCATTACCGCAGGTCGCGGGCGAAATGGGCTTAAGCGCCGATACGCTGGCGCTCATCCGTGAGGGTATGTGCAATGTCACCCGTCAATCGCTAGTGGGGCGATCTACCGGCAGACCGTTAGGGACAGCATGGTTCGTGTTCGATGACCCAACCACCGGAGTCGCATCTTACAGCGTGTGCGGCAAGACAGGCACGGCGCAAACGGGACGCATTGAGCCAAACGGCTGGTTTGTCGCGTTTGCTCCAGCGGATAACCCACAAATCGCCATTGCGGGCATGGCGGAATATGGACGTGAGGGATCAGAAACCATCGCGCCGATCATTCGCCGCGTACTCGATGCTTATTTTGGCGTCGCTGCTGCGCCCTACCCGGATTGGTGGTGGCAAAACGAATACAATCCGCTGCAAATCCCCGAAGGCAATACCGGAGGATAGAAAAACAGGACTGAGAAAGAGAAGGACTGAGGACTGAGGTTAAAGGACGGAGAAACCATCTGAAAAAATCAGAACCGCCTCAACAACGGCGGCTTTTCCGTCGTCGTTTCGGACGCGCCGTTGCGCGTCCCTACAAGAGCGTTTTGGAATATTCAGATAAAAAGCCAAAGGTAACTCTTTGTTCTCTACTCAGTCCTCAGTCCTGTTTTGACTCAGTCCTCTCTCTTTAAGGAGCGTTGAAAAATGGCTGCTAACTTGGTTGTGCGCTGTGCCGCCTGTGATGGCTATGGCTGGATTGATGATGAGGAAGACGGCGGCGAAGTTGAATGCCGCTGGTGTGGGGGAATCGGCTACGTTTATGCAGATGATCGCGGCATCAACCACCGCATCCCCGAAAGTGATTACGCCGCGCAAGCTGAAACGCTCGAACGGCTGGAAATCGAACGAATGCGCGAGATCGGCTACACGGGCGATGCCAAAAAACCTTGGGATCAGGAAGTGCGAAAGAAGAAGGATTAATCACTCCCCTTACGCAGATCGTTATTTCTGACCCCACCCCCGACCCCTCCCCGAATTCGAGGAGGGGCGCAAGCAGACTCCTGTTTGCGCCCTCCCCTGAATTCGGGGGAGGGAGGTGAGCGCAGCGAGCGGGGTGGGGGTCGAACTGACACCCTGCGTAAGGTGAGTTGTTAACGAGCAAACGCTCGAAACGGG
>JBBQRJ010000631.1:0-2295 GCA_038214955.1 Aggregatilineales bacterium
GCTTCCCATTGTTCATAACGCCAAAAAGGGGCGATTCCTCTCCAGAGGATCGTCCCTTTTTGTTCGCACGCTGTCGGGTCATCTCTCCCAACCCACAGGGCATAAATCGCCTCTGATGATGTGAATAACGCCTCGCTGTCACCGCGAACCCACGCACCAATCGACAGGTGATCTTCCACCCAGTACACGATATTCGTCCCCGTTTGCGGGTTGGCGTTACCCGCTGCGAATACACAGTCGGGCATCCCTAAACGCATGATCAACTGGTCTGGTGGCATAGTGATAGTCAGGCGAAACGAGCCGACATCCCCCTGAGAATAGGCGATCAAGGCGCTAAAAACATAGGGGACGCGATTGCCCCAGACGTACACCTGCGACCCGCTGACCACGTATTCAGACAAGGCGTGAACGTTGGTTTGCAGCGACGGGAGCGCATCACTGAACGGCGTCGTGCCGACGGTGATCCCCGCCCAACAGGGCAGCGCACACGCATCGAACCCGAAAATATCCCATAACGGAGTCGGGGGAGTATCGCGCTGATAAACGAGGGGTGCAAGCGCGGTCAGCCCCGCGCAGAAAATGATCACTGGAAGGGTAAAGCGAAGTATCAATCGAAACATGCACCGCCGCATTCGATAACGCCGTACTTTGTTTGAGCCGTTGCGTTTGCCCACCTTAGCGAGTATGTTCCCCGTCAAAAAAAATTGCAACTGTGCGCTTTAAGCGCGTGTAAAAGGAATATCAACCGTGAAATCGCTTAACTACTTCGACCTGCTGGATGCTTTCAAGTGGGTGGGCTGTCCGGTATGCCGCTTGCTCAAGCAGGATGGGCATCGCTTCTTAGATACGCTGCTGTATGAATTTGTGGCTGACCCCGGCATACAGGCAGAATTTCGCAAGAGTCGCGGCTTGTGCAACGTTCATGCATGGGAATTGACCGAACTACGCAGCGGCAATGTCGGTACGGCGATTTTGTGTCAGGTCGTGCTAGACGACATCACCAACCAGCTTGCCAGCGCAGCAAAAAAGAATGCATCGCCGTTCACACGCCTATTTGGTCAGCAAAGTGACGGGTCGGTGCTGGCGGCGCGGCTTGAACCCGCCGAACAGTGCATGTGCTGTGTGGCGGTGGATGCCAGCGAACGACGCTATCTCGAAACGCTGGCAGACGCAATTGATGAGCCGGAAGTCCACACGGCTTTTGCAGCGTCGTCGGGTTTTTGCCTGCCCCATTTCCGACTGCTGCTGCAAAAAGTGGATCGAGATGAGGCGCGTCAGGTGTTGATTGACACCCAAACCGTGATCTGGAAGGCGCTGATCGCAGAGTTGGAATTGTTCCGCTACAAAGTGGATCCGCGTTGGGCGGGCGATCCTATGGGCGCAGAGGGCAATAGCTGGATACGGGCTACAGAAATAATCGCCGGGGGAAGCAGCATTTTTGCGTCCCAGCGCGATTGAGTGGGCTTAACCTGTATACCAGATCGTTTCGCCTTCCAAAACTTTTTCGATTTGTTTGGGGAAAAGGCGAATATCGAGCGGTTTGCTGATGAACCCGTTAAAGCCGTGCGCCCGTGTCTTAGGAATTTCAATCGATGCATCGGCGGCAGACACCGCAATGATCGGAATGTGCTGAAACTGTGGGTGACGCCGAATGGCTTTAAAAACGTCATAGCCTGTGGTTTGGTGAGCAAACATCAAGTCGAGTAGAATGATCTGCGGGCGAAAGCGAATCAATTTGCGGAGCGTGATTTCGGGGAAGCCCCATTGTTCATAGTCCAGAACGCACCCGGACGCCTCCAAAATGGTTTGAACGATAGTGCGATTCTTCAGGTCATCTTCGATATAGAAAACGCGGATTCCGTCTAGTGACATGATCTTATTCCTCCAGATTTTTCGAGGCGACTTCAAGCTGTTGAAGCGCCATGCGTGCGTGTTTAGCGATATGTGCATCGTCGTGATTGATGAAAGTACGAATGAGGTCAACTTCCCGTTTACCTAAAAGTGTGTGTGCGGTCACCATGACCTGCGGTAGAATCGTTGTGATATTGATGTTAGGTTCTACGAACAGCCGCATCATGCCCGCTTCAATTTTGGTGATGTCTAGCACATCATTGATCAACGAATGCAAGTGTCGTCCGCTCTCCAACGACTTGGTAACTCACCTTACGCAGGGGGTCAAATTGACCCCCACCCCGCTCGCTGCGCTCGCCTCCCTCCCCCGAATTCAGGGGAGGGCGCAAACAGGAGTCTGCTTGCTCCCCTCCTCGAATTCGGGGAGGGGTCGGGGGTGGGGTC
>JBBQRJ010000632.1:0-2268 GCA_038214955.1 Aggregatilineales bacterium
AGTCCGTCTGCGGGGAGCGTGAAATTGGTGATGAGCGAATTTTGCCCGCCGCCGCCGTCATCATCGCTGACGAGTTCGCGCCCTTCCGCCGTCGCCAGCGCGACGAACGAATCCAGTTCACCCTCTGCGCGATTCATGCGAATGCTCACGGTTTGGTCACGCCGCCCTGTGAAGGCGTAAAATCGCTGGTGATATTCTTCGCTGATCGTGCCTGTCGTGGGGGTGTTGGCGGTAATGGGGATCGGAAAATCGATGCGACTGCCGAGTGCGCTCTCTGACGCGGCGTCCAGCGTGAGGACAAACGCGCCGCGACTGGTACCAGAGTCTTGACCATAGCGTGACGCAACGATCACATAGACGCCTGTTTCGCGCAAAATCACGCCGTTGATCGCGGCATCGAGTGAACCGGGGTTGTCGTCGTTATCGCCCACCACTTCGGCGCGGCTGTTGAGGACAAGCAGCGCGGGGTCAAGGTCACCTGTTGCCTGCCGCATTCGCACGCTGATTACATCGCCCGCCTGACCGCGAAAACTGTAGTAGATGATCGGGTTGGCATTGCTGATCTCGTTGTAGACCGAATCGCCGTAGCGTAACGCGCTCCCCGAAACGGAACTCACGCCGATGCGTTCTACGGTGAGCGTAAAATCGCCCGTTGTCGTGCCGATTCTGTCTCCAAATCGGCTGACGATGACCGTATAGCGATCACTCGCTGGCACGCGAATCGAATCGAGTGTGAGACTGCGCCCACCGCCGGGAGCATCATCACGCAGGACAAGGATCGCGCCGCTGCTGTCGAGGATCGTCAAAATAGGGTCAAGATCGCCGCTTGTAACGGTGAGGCGCACGGTGATCACATCACCGCGCAGCCCGTCAAACGGATAGGTTATGCGCGGAGTCGTATCGTTAAGCCGCCCCGTCACGTTGATAAAGGCTTGCGCCTCAGCGCGGCTAAACGTGAGCAGGCTGAATACAGTGAGAAAAAACCATCGAATCGTCATACAGACGATCCTAGCACAGTTAGCGTCCGGCAACCTTCATCTTGACCGGTTTCTTTTTACCGTCACGCGGATAGCTTTCTTCGCCTGTCATGATCTGGCGCAAGCGGTGTAAGTCGGTACGCGAAGTCATATCAAGGCTCATAGGCGTCAGCGACACCAGATGCTCGTGCATTAGCACATAGACATCCGAATCGGGTTCGGCTTGCGACGGGTCGGAGTCGAAGTGGTAGCCCATGCGCCCCACGTCTGACAATGCGACTCGTTCCGGTCGGGTGGGCCAGTAAACCCGGCGGCGCGAAAGGCGGGTCATTTTCCACGCGGTTTCAGGCGTTGCGCCCAACGGCACATCCAGTTTTAGCACGTCTACATCGTCGGGACGCTGTTCATGATCGAGCAGCCATTTGCCAAACTTGAGGGCAAAATGCGCCGCTGCGCCAAAATCGACATCATTGGAATAGGTGAGGTGCAAGTCGTGTCGCGTCTGCTGTGATATTGCCAGCGAGGGAATCCCCAAACTTGCGCCTTCCAGACACGCGCCTACCGTGCCAGAAATCGTGACACCGTTGCCCGTGTTCTCGCCATAGTTGATTCCCGACACGATGAGCGAGGGCAAGCGATCCGCCAGCTCAAACACGCCATGTTGAACAGCTTGGGCGGGTGTGCCTTCCACCGCGTACACAGTCAGGTTTTCGCCGCGCATAAGTCGTTCTTCGGCGTGGATGCGTCCTTCGCTGGTGATGGGCAAACTGCGCCCTGTCCCCGACTGCTGCGTTTTAGGGGCGACGACCAGCAAATCGCCTACTTCGTAAAAGGCTTCGACCACTGCCCATAAGCCGGGCGACGCGATCCCATCATCGTTGGTGAAAAGTATAAGCGGACGTTCGTTTTCCATTGGGATTTATCTGATGATTAAACAGGTAGTTGTGAGTCTATACCGATTTCTAACCACTAATCAAGGGGAATTCACAAAACTTAATTATTTTCCTCATAACTTAATATTTCACCTTACGCAGATCGTTATTTCTGACCCCACCCCTACCCCCGACCCCTCCCCGAATTCGAGGAGGGGAGCTATCAGACTCCTGTTGGCGCCCTCCCCTGAATTCGGGGGAGGGAGGAAGGGCGGACGCATGAGATTGAATTAAGGATATGGTGAAAAGATGCCAAATCAAGCTGTTCTGGTGGCGCAATCCGTCATTCCTTAAGCCTAAATCAAGACTCCAACCCGCGTATTTGATGGAATAGATGGTATCATATTGAATTATTATTT
>JBBQRJ010000633.1:0-2257 GCA_038214955.1 Aggregatilineales bacterium
GGGAGGCGAGCGCAGCGAGCGGGGTGGGGGTCAAACGGACACCCTGCGTATGGTGACTTACTCAGTCCTTTGACCTCAGTCCTCAGTCCTGTTTTTTATTCCGGTGTGACCTCGTAAGCGATATTGTCTAGCACGACGATCACCGCGTCACCAATGGCGAAGTATTCCCCAAGTGCCGGCTGTGTCGTGAGTAGATCGAAATAGGCATCGCTGAGGAATACCACTTTTTCAGTGGTCATGGTGTCTGGTTGGAACAGCGTATCCGTCCAGATTTCGCTTTGCAGGATGAAGGTCTTTTCCCCAACCGTCTGAATCGGGTTGACGACAGGCTGTTCGGGTTCGACAGCGTAGAACTCGTCTCCGGCGGGTTGCGTCCCCATCGGGCTAGGGGTGGCTAACACCGACATTGAGGGAGCGGGTGCTTCTGCCGCCGCGAGGTTGCCCGCGAGGTCAGCCGCATCGACTGCGCCGCCGCCAGAGGCTTCGCGCAGCAAGCCATCATTGCCAAAGTTACCCGCCGCTTCTTCTTGACCCTGCTGTGACAAAATATCATCTTCGGTGATCAGGAAGCTGGTGTAGGGCGTGATGATGCCGTAGCGCACGCTCAACCGAATGATGCTGTCCACTAATTCAGGATTTTCCCCGTTCAGGCGCACGTTGTTGAGCAACTCCCCGATGCGTCGGGTTGCCCACAGGCGGGCGATAAATGGTTCGCCACCCGCTAAATCAGGAAAGTCCATATCATCGTAGACGAACGTCTGCGTTTGATCCCCCACGACGCCCGACAATACCACATCGAGATCATCGGCTGACCCGCGATAACGCCCAACAATTGTGAGCTGAGTCCCGGCGAACAAGTCAGGCAGCGGGATTCCCGGATAGACTGAATCAACTGTGATGCCGTCCATCGCCAATGTGATGTCGGTCAGCACAGGCGAACTGATTTTGGTGAACAGGCTTTGCACTTCCTCGTCAATGCGTTCAGAGGGGCGCACATAGGACGATGTGCCGCGATGATCTGCCACAATGGTATCCAGCAGATGCGTATCCACGTCATTACCAACGCCGAACGCGAAAATCCGCACGTTTGGAGCCGATGCCGCGTCCACGTTGTCCAGAATCGATTGGATGTTGGTTTCGCCTTCGGTGGGCAAGCCGTCGGTCATGAACAGGATGGTTGTCGGGCGTTCTTGCACCATGCCAAGCGCCGTTGTCAGCGCCCCGTTGATGTCTGTGCCACCTTCGGCATACTGGCTGTTGATCCAGTCAATTGCCTGTTGGGATGTGTCGGGCGATTGCAGATCGTTGGCGAAAATGCGCCAGCCTGTGCTGAACAGGATCACGTTGAAGCGATCTTGCGGATTCAGGTGACTGAGGACGTAAGCAGCGGCTTCACGCGCTTGAGTCCACTTGTCGCCGTCCATGCTGCCCGATTGATCTAGCACAACAATGATGTCCCGTGCGATGATCCGTTCTTGAGCGAGTTCGAGCGGCGGCTGTACCATCAGCATGAAGAAACCATCCTCGTTGGCGCTTTCGCGGTAGGTCAGCAAGTTCACGCTGATCGTCTCGGCGGCGACGCCCCAATATAGGCTGAAATCACCATCGGGCGCATAAGCCGACGCCTCAAATCCCGTGCTGAAACCGTCGTCATCACGGCTGATTGCTATGTTATGGCTCGGTGAGTAGATCGCGCCTACCGGATCGTTGCTTTCGACCTGCACGCTGATGCTCACGCTGTCAATGGGGCGGCGGCTCATGATATGTGTCACATCCAGCGGGTAGACGTAGTGGAGCAAGCCGTTATCGACTTCAAGCGGTTGCGTATACGACAGTTGAATGCGGCGGCGTTCTCCCGGCGGAATGGGGAAAACGTTCGCCTGTACTGCTTGCGTCCCCACGTATTCGAGCAGCGCGGGATCGCGGTACTGGCGCACAATCGCGTCATAAATCGAGCGGGCTTCGGTGGCGCTCAAAATTTGCGCCTCGATGGGGTTTCCGTTGATGTACATGGTCAATTGATCAACGGCGGCGTCTGCGGGCAGCGGGAAAACGAATGTGCCTTCCGCCAAACCGTTGCCCTCGTTGACGAATTCAAGGTCAATCGTCGTGCGGGCGATCTGGTCCTCAATCGTCACGGCGACCCGGTGATAATCAATTTTCAGCCATTCGGGATTAGTCGATACCCCCCCGACGGGCGGCATGGAGCAGGGGAATAATTCGCAAATGGCTGAAAATTGATTATCACCGGGTCGCC
>JBBQRJ010000634.1:0-2249 GCA_038214955.1 Aggregatilineales bacterium
AAGCGGCGCTGTTGGTCGGCTAAGGCTTGCGCTGATGCGGTTTCGCGTTCCAACGTTTGAATCGCGCCAAACAGGTTGAGCGCGATCATCACGATCCCTAAGACCGCTATGACTTCGATCACCATCAATAGGCGATCCATCACGCGACGCTGTTTGCGTTTATTGCGCGGCTTGGCGGGGGTGGGCGCTGGATCGCCGCCGTCATCAAAGGCGGGCGCGTAGGTTTGTTCGATGGGTTCGTTTCGCACGGACGCCCCGTTGGGCGTCCCTACAGGTGATTCGGTTGAAAAACTGGGCTGCGTCAGCGCGGCAAGCGCCGCCTCCACCGGATCGTATTCCTGAGCCGGTTGATCAACCTCCGAAGCCACAACGGGCGGGCGCGATTCCGGTTCGACCATGCGTCCGGCTTGCTGCATCTTTGAAAGGCGCTTCTGGCGTTCTTCGCGCTTCTTGATGGCGAGGACGCGCTCTAGCTCCTCGATGCTCAGTTCATCAACAGGTCGTTTATCGCGCATTTTTCGAGACGACAGCGAACACTTCACGCTCAAAGAACCAGCGGAACGGCGGAGTTCTGAACAGTAGCCCGCGCATCGAGTCGATCACGGCATTTTCGCCGCCGTGTTGGGGCGGGCTTTCCAGCCATACTTTTCCGCGAAAGCCGTTCTGTCGCAGCGTGCGCGTCATGCTCAACATGGATTGTTCGTTGACATGGACGTGTTCGTTGACAGACACGAGGAAATTACGCGGGTTTTTCGGGTATTTTTCGCCTTGCCCCATGAGCGTTCGCACCCTACGCACGACGGGATAGGCGTAACGGTCATACCAGATGTTGGGGGCGGTATGGACGATGAATTTGCCATTCGGTTTTAACACGCGATGTACTTCTGCAAGCGCGGCATCGAGTTCCCAGGGGTGCAAATGCTCGACCACATCAAACATGAGGACGCGGTCAAACGCAGCAGTCGCAAACGGCAAATTTTTTGCGTCGGCTTGATACACTGCCATTTTGCCGGGTGTCACACCGTTGAGCGGGGCGATCACCTGCTGAGACATGTTTACAGCGACTTCAGCGTAGTCAATGCCATAGGCATCTGCGCCCAACTGTGCGGCGTGGCGCAAAATTTCGCCGCGTCCGCAGCCTACATCGAGGATTTGCATCCCCGGCTTGACTTCTGCCAGCGAGAACGCAGAGGCGAGTCGGCGCGAGAGCTGTTCGCCTTCGCTGGTATTAAACTCGTCGAATCCTTCACAGGCAGTACGAAAGTATTCTTCAGTATAGAGGGATGATGAAACGGGCGCTTTTTGCTTGTCCAACGTGCAGTCGATCCTATTGCAAGTCTTTCCCCCGATTATAACGGACGTGAGTTAGTGCGCCAATTGTGAGGTTTCACACGCTTGGATGTGCTACTATTAACGGGTATATCGTTTGATGCCGTTAGGTTTGCCTCTATGAAATTGTTTATCAGTTACAGCAGCAAAGACCGTCCAGTAGTTGATGAACTTGCCGCCGATCTTGATCTATTGATTGATGGGGCGGTGGTGTGGTATGACCGTGAACTCAATCGCAGTGGTGGACATCAATGGTGGAGTCTCATCCTTGAGGAGATTCGGCGCTGCGATGTGTTCATTTATGCACTCAGTCCCCATATGATGCACTCTGTTCCGTGCCAGCGTGAATATGGTTATGCGCGGGCGTTAGGCAAACCTGTACTGCCGCTGATCATGGGGGACATCGAAATTCGCTATTTGCCCATCGAACTGCAAGCCGCGCAGTTGGTCAATTTTCGCCAACGTGATCGAACACAGCAACGTTCGCTCAAAGAGAGCATTCGTAATCTGTCGCCCGCGCTGCCCATGCCCGACCCGCTGCCCACGCCACCGGAAGCGCCAATTGATCCGGCAGGTGTTCTGTTTGACCGCATCGCCCAATTGACGCTCAATGCCGATCAACAGCGGCTGGTGATCATGGAAATTGAGGATTTGAGCGAAGAAGCAATGTATGCGAAATACGTTCCCGAACTGCTGATGCGATTGATTGAACGCGATGATGTGTTGACTGCGCGTAATTTGAGACGCGCCCAAGACCTGTTGGGGCGCATCGAAAAGCAGACCCCACCCCCTGCCCCAACGTCGTCGGCGTCCCCAAACAATCCATCGGCTGTAGGGACGACGCCTGCGTCGTCCGCTCCCACCCCTGCCGAAAAGCAGACCCCACCCCCTGCCCCTCCCCGAATTCAAGGAGGGGAGCA
>JBBQRJ010000635.1:0-2233 GCA_038214955.1 Aggregatilineales bacterium
CCGCTCGATTTTGATGCGTTTGCCCGCACACCCGAAATGTCTATCATCAAAAGGACACGATGTATCACACCCTACGTAACAAACACCTTGTAGGGACAGCATATATGCCGTCCGCTGAACCACATTGAACTTATTTTGCAGCCCAACCTCTGTTTTGCTCCCCCTCTCCTTTTTCGGAGAGGGATCAGGGGTCGCTTTTGTTGTTACAACGCCTATCCACAACGGGGAGACTCCAGCTATACTGAAGGCATGAATGCAAGGTTGGAGAGCGCAGGTAGCAATGGAAGAAATGCGCGTAGGAATTATGCTGATGAGCGGCGTCGATGATGGAATGCTGCTCGGTTTCGACACCACCAATGATGAGGGGTCGCAAGACGGAGATGCATGGATTTTGTCCGTCGGGCGCAAAGAAGATAATGACGTATGTTTGCGTAATGATACATTTAGCTCACGCTACCATGCGAAAATTCACTGGCGTGGGCGTCGCTGGTGGTTAGAAGACTGTGAAAGCAAAAACGGCACGTTCATCGAAGATGAGGTGGACGACGCCCGCGTGAGTGGCACAATCCCCTTAGAGTATGGTCAACTGTTCCGCGTCGGGCGGACATGGATACGGATTCAGGCAGCGGATTAAATGACGACAATCGGACTTCGAGACATCTTAATCAATGCGCGGCAAGAATCCTTTCGGATGAACCATTACTATCTGGGTGTGGAGCATTTGTTCATCGGTCTGCTTGATATTCACGGCGGTTTGACCGGGACGCTGCTCGAAGAACAGGGCTTAACCCCCCAGTACGTCGTAGATGCGATTCGCCGCCTCACGGGGAAAGGCAATCGTCAGCGATTATGGGCGGGCGTACCAGATACGCCGCGCACGAAAGTCGTTCTCAGCATCGCCAACGATCTCGCCTTAGAAGCCAACCGTCAAGAAATTGACGAGCGTGATTTACTGCTTTCCATTCTCGAAGAAAACGATAGCATCCCTATTCGCGTGCTGCGTAAACTCGAAGTGAACATAGATCGTCTGAAAGCCGACGCCAACACCCGCGCTTTGACCGAAACGCCCGCCCAATCGTATATCAAAATTGATTTCGGCACAGACTTCGATGATGCGTTCGCCCTCTCCGAAGAACACCTATTCCTGCTGCGACGCATGTTTCACGGCTACAACCAGATTCGCATCGAGCGCCGCTTAATGGGCGGCTACACTTCCGCGCTGATCCTCGTGGTGACGCCCGTCGGGGCAGATCAAATGGAAGACGCGGCAGTTGTCGTCAAAATTGATACCGCCGACACGGTGTTAGACGAAGCACAGCGTTACGACACCCACGTCAAAAACTCGCTGCCGCCGCTCACAGCCCGGCTTGAAGATAAGCCCACCACCTCAGAAACGTCCGACCTCGCGGGTTTGAAATATACCTTTGTCGCGGGCAGAGATAACACCGCGCAAGATATGCGTACCGTCGTTCAGAAAATCGGCATTGAAAAATTGGGCGATTGGTTACGCCGCGAGTTGTATCCCTATTTCGGCAAAACGTGGTGGCAGCAGCGCCGCGCCTTTCGTTTTCAGGTGTGGACAGAATACGATTGGCTGCTCCCGCCGCTGCTCACGCTGGAGTTTATGCCCGAAGATGATAGTTCTGTACCCACCCCTACGGCGTTGATCAAAGAGCCCGTCAAGCGTGCGCGCATCAAAGGACTCGAATATGGCGATGTCGTCGCCCTTGAAGGCTTTATCGTGCAGCGAGTCAACCGCGAAAAGAACATGATTCAGCTTGCCATCGGCAAAGGCTCAGAAGCGGCAAAACGCGCCTACAAAATTCAGGTGCGCGGATTAAACCTCTCGCGGGATGCCTTCTATCGCGGTGAAACAGTAGATCGCTTGATCGGGCGCGTCTGGCAAACCCGCGAAGAAGCATTAATCCGTGCTATCAGCGTGCTTGAACCCGACTTTGATTACCGAGCTGAGACAATTCCCGGCATCGGCAGACCCGAAACGTTGCCCAATCCCATTCGCGCCTATGATGATCTGCTGGATCGTTACGTCAATGGTTCATTCAGCAAAATTCACGGTGATTTGCACTTGGGGAACATCCTCGTGGGACCCAACAGCAGCGCGTTTCTAATCGACTTCGCGCAAACCCGCGACGGTCACACCCTGTTTGATTGGGCTTCGCTCGAAATGAGTTTGCTCAACGACATTGTGATGAAAACAGCGGGCGAATCGTGG
>JBBQRJ010000636.1:0-2229 GCA_038214955.1 Aggregatilineales bacterium
CAACGGCGCGTCCGTCGGTTGAGGCGGACACGCCGTTGCGCGTCCCTACCTAATTTGACAGTTTCCCGGTTCTGTCTTTCCACTGACCCTTTCTTCAGGTATGATGTCACCGTATTGAGACATTGGCTCATATAGGTGGCGGCGTGGACTTTTTGCAGCAAGTTTTGATTGACCCCCTCACGCCCGCATTTATGCAGCGGGCAATGCTGGCGGTCATTTTGATCGGCGTGGTGAGCGGCGTCATGGGCGCGTATGTCGTGACTCGCGGCATGGCGTTCATGGGCGATGCGCTTGCCCATACCATTTTGCCGGGTGTCGCCGTCGGCTACCTTGCCAGCGGTGGGAATCCCGGTTGGGTGTTGATCGGCGGCTTAGGCGCGGGCGTACTCTCTGCCATCGGGATCGGTTTCCTGTCACGGGGCGGCAAACTGAGCGAGGATACCGCCATTGGTGTGATCTTTGCGGGGGCGCTGGCGTTGGGGATCGCGCTCATTTCCAGCGCGGATAACTATGCGACTGACCTCAACCACATCTTGATCGGCAACGTGTTAGCCGTCGGCAATGATGATCTGCTGCTGATCGCCGGGATCGGCGTCGTTGTGATCGCGGCGGTGGTCGTGCTGTACAAAGAATTTCTCATCATTTCGTTTGACCCCACGCTTTCACACACGCTGCGTTTACCGGGAGAGTCTTTACGGATTTTGCTGCTGGTGCTGCTGGCGCTCACTGTCGTGATCAGTTTGCGGGCGGTGGGAATCGCACTGGTGGCGGCGATGCTGGTCACGCCAGCGGCGGCGGCGCGTTTCTGGACGAAACGCCTGTGGCATATGATGATCCTCGCGGCGATCATCGGGGCGGCGGGCAGCGTGATCGGCATGTATCTTGCGTGGCACATCAGCGGGGTTGCGCCAAGCGCGACGATTGTTCTCACGCTCACAGCGATGTTTGCAATCTCTTACGGTGGGAAAACGGTGCTTTCCCGACGCTGATTCCGCGTTACACTTGGACATTCAACGAAATTTCTTTTGTGGGGACACTATGAATCACATTCCTACGAAAGATGTTATGGAGTACAGAAGTATGCGTTTTTTCCGTTTGTTATTGATTGGAATCGCGGCGATACTGGCAATCAACTTTGCCGCTGCGCAAGATGGCAATTTGCTGCAAGACGCCTCGTTTGAGGGGAATTATGTCAGTCGGGGTCGCCCCGACCTGAACACGCCCGCCGCTTGGGGATTATGGACAGTCGATAGCCCGCGCAATTACGAGTGGCAAAATCGGTCTGACCGGCTGTATGCGTTTCCCCACCCCGCCGCGCCAGAACGTCGTGAAGGCATGAACTCGCTTAATTTGAGCGGCGGTTATGTCACGTTTACGGCGGCAGTGTTCCAAACCGTCGCTGTTCCCAACCGCGCTAACGTGACCGGAAGCGCATTCGCATGGTTGCATACCTGTAACCTTCCCAAAGATGCTGCTGGCAATCCCACTTCTGGAATCTGCGGTTCTGCCGTCGAGTCAGGCGCTTACGTGCGTGTGGGCATTGACCCGAACGGCGGCACGAATCCATTTGCGGCGGGCATCGTGTGGTCGGGCAACATCACCCCGCATGATCGATGGGAACAGGCAACCGTGACCGTGACTGCCACCGCGACCAGCGTCACGCTGTTTATTTTCGTGACGCAAGCATGGCCCGCCGACCTGAACAAAGTCTACTTTGAGGATGCATCGCTGACGATAGGCGGGGCAGGGGGATCAGCGACGGGTGCGCCCGGTGCGCCCGCCGTTCCGACTCTTGTTCCCACCCCGGCAAGCGCGGCGTTTGTGGTGGCACAGCCCGCCCGCAGTGATGGCTCGATTATTCACATGGTCATTCCCGGTGACACGATGGCAGCCATTGCCTACGCTTATCAAACCCGCGTCGATGACATTATGGCGCTGAACCCCCTGTTACGGAGTCCGCGTTACATTCGCATCGGTCAAGAACTGTTGATCCGCGAGGCGGGCGGTTCTGGTGGCAGGGCATCCCCGCCGCGTGAGCAAGTCAACGATGATGAACTGCTTGCGGGGGGTGATGGGTATCTCAACACGACACCGGGACCCACCCCGATTGGCATGTCTCCGCAGCCGACAACAGGTTTTGCAGGGTAACCACTTCACCTTACGCAGATCGTTATTTCTGACCCCACCCCCGACCCCTCCCCGAATTCGAGGAGGGGAGCAAGCAGACTC
>JBBQRJ010000637.1:0-2222 GCA_038214955.1 Aggregatilineales bacterium
TTGGACACCATCCTAAGCCCCTATGGAACTTGTAATCATCGTTTTACTGCTCATCCTCAACGGCGTCTTTTCGATGTCGGAAACCGCTGTGATCACCTCGCGCAAAACCCGCCTCCAACAGCTTGCAGATAAAGGCGATAAAAGCGCACAAGCCGCGCTCAAACTGGCAGAAGAACCGAACCGTTTCCTTTCGACGGTGCAAATCGGCATCACCCTCATCGGCGTGATGACGGGTGCATTCGGCGGCGCGACTCTCGCCAAGCAAATTGCGGTGCTGATGATCGATACACCGCTTGCGCCCTATGCCGATGCCATTGGTTTCGGTGTGATTGTCGTGATCACCACCTACCTATCGTTGATCATCGGAGAGCTTGTCCCCAAGCGATTGGCGCTGCGTTCGCCCGAATCCGTCGCCCGCCGCATCGCCCGCCCCATGAACATCCTTTCGAGGATTACATCACCTGTCGTTAGTGTGTTAAGCCTCTCCACCGATGCGATTTTATGGCTAATTGGCGCACGCAAACTCGATGAGCCGCCCGTGACTCAGCACGAGATCGAAGGCATGGTCAAACAGGGCGTTGAAGCAGGTGTGTTTGAAGAAACCGCGCATGGCATGGTTGAAGGGGTATTCAGCCTCAGCGAACGCAAAACTAGCTCACTGATGACGCCGCGTACTGATGTGCTTTGGCTGAATTTGAACGACAGCCCCGACTTGATGCGCGAGGAATTGATTAAGAGTGATCATTCGCGTATGCCCGTGTGTGATGGCGATATCGATCATGTTTTGGGCATCGTCCATGCGAAAGACGTGATGGAACAACTCTTACGTGGTCAACCGTTAGATATTCGTGCGGTCATGGATTTTGCGCTTAGTGTACCCGCCACAACGCCAGCGACGCGCACACTCGAATTGTTTCAGGCAAATGGCGTACATTTTGCACTGGTCATTGGCGAGTACGGAGAAACAGCCGGTGTCATTACCCTGCAAGACATCCTTGAGGAAATTGTGGGCAATGTCGAAATTAATATTGAACCAGAGATCGTTGTCCGTCAAGATGGTTCATATCTGCTCGACGGACTGCTGCCCATCTCTGAATTTGCCGAATTGTTTAAGATAGACGACATTCCCGGCGCTCATAAAGTGTTCGAGACGTTGGGCGGGTTCGTCATGGCGCAGATGGATAATATTCCCAAAGCGGGAGATCACTTTACTTGGGGTAAACTACGTATAGAAGTGATGGACATGGACAACAACCGCGTAGACAAAGTGCTGGTCTCTACGCTCGAAGAAGCCCCAAACCAATAGCTGACGGAGTTTCTTGCTTGCTGCAACCTGAGGATGAAGCAAATGGCTGACACAATCTTGATCGTGGACGACGAACAGCACATCATTGACCTTGCCAAGCTGTACTTAGAGCAGGAAGGCTACAAAACCACCAGCGCGACGGACGGCAAAAGCGCCCTTCACAAAATTTTAGCAGAGAAGCCCGCGCTCGTCGTGCTTGACCTCATGCTGCCCGAAATGGATGGCTGGGAAGTCTGCCGCCGCGTGCGTGCCGAGTCGGATGTGCCGATCATTATGCTCACCGCCCGCAGCGATGATATTGACCGGATCGTCGGCTTAGAACTTGGCGCAGACGATTATCTCACCAAGCCGTTTAACCCGCGTGAGCTGGTCGCCCGTGTGCGTGCCATTCTCCGCCGCATTGCGCCGCGCAACCCCGCTCCCGCCGCAGAATCAGCCGTCACGCTTGATAACCTCTCGATTTACCCCGAACGGCGGATCGTCATCGTAGAAGGGCAAGAGGTCGATCTCCGCATGAAAGAATTCGATCTCATCTACACGCTGGCGCAAAACGTGGGCATGGTCTTTACCCGCGAAAAACTGCTCGATGTCGTCTGGGGCTACGATTTCGCGGGCGAAACACGCACCGTCGATGTGCATATCGCCCACTTGCGCCATAAGTTGAAGGGGATGCGTCCCGTCATTGATACCGTGTGGGGCGTCGGCTACCGCCTCGATACTTGATCAACTCCCCCCTCTCCTATTTTCGGCTATGCATTACCCACAATTTGTGGGAGTTGGAGGAGGGTGAAGGTAGTAACGATGTCTTGGAGGCGTGTCCAACCCCGCCACAGGACTTTGACAGCCGGTTCACCATCGCCTGTGCGTCCGAGAAACCCGCCTAACTGACCAATCCAGCGGACTGCCTGACGCAGCG
>JBBQRJ010000638.1:0-2211 GCA_038214955.1 Aggregatilineales bacterium
TCGTGTTCGCCTTTTTTGGATTGTCCCCCATGTCGTTCTACTTATCATCCTCTCACGTTGAATAGCCGTTTGGTTACTAGTTCATGGGAGAATTTTGTGTTATAACAAATGAAATAACAGGTTGAGGTTGATTATGCTTCACCCTCAACCTCACCCAATACACAGTCGAGTCGTGTAGCGGCGGCTCTGTTTACGTTGAGAAAACGATAGGGAGAATCAAGAGATGACAGTAGAACAAAAGACTTCCACCTCACGGCGCGACCAATTGATGCAGCAGCTTGACGAAAAACGCATCGAAAACAGCCAGATGAGTAACATCAACATTGGGATGAACGAACGTTATATTTCGCTCATCAGCGGCTTAGTAGTGATGGTCGCTGGAATTCGGCGCGGCGATTTCATGGGCTTCCTCATGACGGTCACGGGCGGCTACATGGTGCTGCGCGGCTCGACAGGTCATGATACGGTCTACAAGCAGCTAGGCGTGAATACTGCCGTTGCGACTGACCCAACCCGTGTGAGCGTACCCCATACACAGGGGATTCACGTTGAAGCGAACGTCACGATCAGCCGCCCGGTTGAACAGGTCTACAATTTCTGGCGCAACTTCGAGAACCTGCCTCAATTCATGACTCATCTTGAAAAAGTCGAGGTCATGGAAGGTGGGCGTTCTCATTGGACAGCCAAAGCCCCGCTCAATACGAAAGTCTCGTGGGACGCCGAAATTATCACCGAGAAACCCAATGAATTGATCGGCTGGCGTTCGGTAGCCGACTCACAAATTGCCAATGCGGGTTCGGTGCGTTTCCGTAAAATAGACGGCGGAACAGAAGTGAAAGTCTCGCTGGAATATGTTCCCCCGGCAGGTCAGCTTGGAGTGGTGGTTGCCCGCTTGCTCGGTGAAGAACCACAGGTTCAAATCAATGATGACTTGCAGCGTTTCAAAGAATTGATGGAAGGCAATCCGGTTTCCAAGACATCATCAAATGGCGGACACCCTTCCAATAACGTCACCCCCTAAATAGCATCAGGGGACGCCATAAGTTGATATGGCGTCCCCCAATATTTACGCCGTTTCTGCCAGCGCAGTCACATTCTGATCCAACCGCCTATCACGCAGCGCCCATACCTCCCCGCCGAATCGCTCAATGAAGCGCCGATCATGCGACACGGCGATCACAGGCGCGGGGAATAGTTTAAGCGCGTCCTCCAACCCTTCCAGCACATCAAAACTGACATCGTTCGTCGGTTCGTCCAAAATCAACAGGTTCGCCCGCATTGCCATCAACCGTGCGATTTGCAATTTGCGCTGTTGACCACTGCTCAACGCGCCAACTTCGCGGCGCATATCGTCATAGTGGAACAAGCCCATCCTCAGCAGCATCGACATCAACGCTTGATCGGTTCCCGGCAAACCCTGACGATACGCCTCAAATACGCTCAATCGCGGGTTGGCGCTGATCGCCCGCCGTTCTTGGTCAAGATAACCGATCTTCACCGCCGGATGCACGTAAACCGATCCACCGTCGGCGCGTTCATCCCCCGTCAAAATTCGCAGCAGAGTTGATTTCCCTGTGCCGTTCTCCCCGATGATCACAATCCGACTTTTAGCCCCCACGGTGAACGTCACATCATCAAACAGCACACGATCCCCGTAACGCTTGCTCAAACCCGACACGACCAGCGGCAAACCACCTCGCAGCGCGTCGGGGTCGAAGTCCGCGTCAAATTGTAGTGGTTCGGGTGGCTGTGGGATCGGGTTCTCCTCAATGCGTTTCAAGCGTTCTTCCGCCACACGGACACGCTTAGACACGGTGTTATCGTGAGTAGCCTGTTTTATACCAAGCACAAATTTGTCGTTGTCGGTATGCGCTCGATAGTTGCTGTTATTGTGCGCCGTCTCTTTCATCTGGATACGCAGTTCGCGGATTTCCTCTCGCTGCTGCTCAAATTCCAGTTCCCACTGGCGCTGTTCCCGCGTATGCGCTTCCAGATAGGCATCGTAATCGCCCGTATACCGTTTGGCGATTCGCTTGTGTTCGTCAATTTCGATGATCGCGTTGACCGTCCGGTTCAAAAATTGGCGGTCATGCGAGACGATTAACATAGCACCGCGATAGCGCGACAAATACGCTTCTAGCCATTTGAGCATGGCAAAATCAAGGTGATTGGTTGGCTCGTCTAGCAGCAGCACGTCCGGCGCACCCAACA
>JBBQRJ010000639.1:0-2202 GCA_038214955.1 Aggregatilineales bacterium
GTGAACCACCTTGCGATCTTCCAGTTCGAGATCATCCGGTGAACAGTGGAGCATGTGCTTCGCTGTGTGATCAAGAATCTGCGATTTGACTTCTTCGGACGCTTTCAACACCGCGCCGCCGCTGATATACGTCGTGCTGGAGGCATACGCGCCCGTATCGAACGGTGTGAAGTCGGTATCGGACGCATACACAATGATGTCATTCAGCGGCACGCCAAGCGTTTCGGCGGCGATCTGCGCGAGAACGGTATCCGCGCCCGTACCTAAATCGGTTGCGCCGAACAGCAGATTAAACGAGCCATCATCGTTCATTTTGATGCTTGCCGCGCCCATATCGAGTCCGGCGATGCCTGTGCCATGCATCGCCAGCGCCATGCCGATCCCCTTTTTGAGATGCGGTTTACCGGGGACGGATTTATCAATCCCGCGTTTGTCATACCAGCCCATTGCCCGCGTGCCAATGTCGATACATTCCGGCAGCGCCGACGTGGTGACAATTTGCGGCATCCCCTCGCGCCCCTCACCGAGCGCCACTGCCATCACCAGCGCGTCCCCCTGCTTGATCGCGTTGCGCCGCTTGAACTCGACCACATCCAAGCCCAACGCGACGGCGATTTCTTCCATATGCACTTCCAACGCGAATAGGGCTTGAGGCGCACCGTACCCGCGATACGCGCCGGGAGTGGGGATGTTCGTGTAAATCACATCACAGGTGAATTTGCTGTACGGCGCGTTGTAGGTGGACAGTCCACGAAAGCCGCTGACCATTTGCACTGTCAATCCGTGGGTGCCATATGCGCCCGTGTTGGCGATGATGTACAGCTCCGCCGCGACCACTTGCCCTTCAGCGTTGACGCCCGTCTTGAAGCGTAAAATCTGCGGGTGGCGAGATCGGGCGCTCGTAAATTCCTGTTCGCGGGTGAACTCAAAGCGCACAGGGCGATTGGTCGCAATCGTCAAATGGGCGCACAGGTCTTCGATCAACATCTCCTGTTTGCCGCCAAACCCGCCGCCGATTCGCGGTTTGGTCACGCGGATTTTTTTCACGGGCAAGCCGATCAATGGGGCGACCATGCGCCGTACATGGAACGGCACTTGCGTACTCGTGCGAATGTTCATGCGGTCATCTTCATCCCACCACGTCACCACGACATGCGGCTCGATGCTGGCTTGCTGTACTTGATGCACGCGGTATTCGCCCTCAAACACATGAGCAGCTTTCGCCCATTGCGTCTCAGCGTCCCCGACATCAGCGTGAATGTGATGCACGATATTGCGCGTCCGGTCATGAATCCCGTCTACGCTCGGATCATCGTGGATGATCGGCGCTCCAAGCTGCATCGCTTCCAACGGATCGAACACCGCTGGCAGAATTTCATAGTCCACGTCGATCAATGTGAGGGCTTCGCGGGCGATCTCCGGCGATTCGGCGGCAACCACTGCCACGCGATCCCCCACATGGCGCACCTTGTGATCAAGGCTGACCTGATCATACGGCTTGGGGTTGGGGTAGCTTTGCCCGCCCGACGCATAATACACCCGCGTCACATCCTGATAGGTCAGCACGGCATGGACACCGGGCAGGGCTTTGGCGCGGCGCGTGTCAATATGCGTGATTCGGGCGTGTGCGTGTGGCGAGGTCAGCAGCGCGGCATGGAGCATTCCCGGCATGTCGATGTCATCCGTATAAACGGGTTTCCCCGCCGCCAACTTGACCGCATCGACTTTCGGTTCGCTTTTGCCCACCGTTTTCAGGTGTGCGACTTGAGGAGGCGTCACGATGATCGCGGGCGCTATCCGCGTGAGGATGTCGCCGCCGCGATCACTTCCGCCACCACCGAATAGATCATCCATCGATGTATCGAATAATCCCGGCGGCGCGGGGATCGCCCGTTGGAGCGGTTCGTAAGGCGGCACATCTTCGCCGCGCAGAATTGCCGCCGCCCGCATGATCGCCTGTACGGGCTTGGTGTAACCCGTCTCGCGGTCAAGTACACCCGCCAGCGCCTCGCGGATTTCACTTTCAGTCGGGTTGGGATTCTTTTGCAGCAGGGCATAGGCGCATAGAAGTTGCGCGGGCGTGTTGTAGCCGGATTGAATCGCGCCTGTTTCGATGAACACTTGCTGTAACGGGTGCAAATTGCGCGACGTGCCGATTCCTTCTAGCGTGATGATTGTATGCCCGTCGGCTTGGAGCGCGAG
>JBBQRJ010000640.1:0-2191 GCA_038214955.1 Aggregatilineales bacterium
TGCCGCAGGTTAGCAACATGGAAGTTGAACAAGGTATACGGCTCTTTCGGCAGCAAGTCAAGCAGCACGCGATGCGCCGCCTCCGTCCCAACCTTCGCGCCGATCAACCCCACGCGCTGGCTGACGCGGTGAACGTGTGTATCCACAGGCAAGATCAGCTTGGCGAAGCAGAACAGCATCACCAGCGACGCCGTTTTGACCCCCACACCGGGCAGACTCATCAACCAGGTCATCGCCTCGTCAAGCGGCGCATCCCTCAAAAAGTCGATATTTGCCTCTCCCCGTTCCTCAATGATGCGCCTCAACGTCTCTTTGATATGCGGCGCTTTGGTTTCCGGGTAGTTCGATGGCTCAATCGCTTGCGTGAGTTCGCCTACATCAGCATCGCGGATCGCCTCCCAAGAGCCGAACCGATCCCACATCTGCTGATAGGCTTTCGCCTCATTCGCGTTCGTCGTCCGCTGAGATAGAATAGTCGAGATCAACTCATGCATCGGCTCACGGCGCGGCACAAGCGGACGCTCACCATAACGCTCGGTCAATAAGGTGTAGACTTCCATCGCTTTCGTCCGCAATCCATCCTGTGTCATCATGTCGTGATCCTTTCTGTTTATGTCTATTGTAAGCATGACAGAACATGGGCGGCTTAACACCTGATGAATGCAAATCCTGCCGTGTTAAGTACAGTTTGCGAAAATACAGTTGTCTTGCCCAGTTCCAACGCTAGAATCAAACCTTAATCACTCACCTTACGCGGGGTTTCAGTTTGACCCCCTCCCCGCTCGCTGCGCTCGCCTCCCTCCCCCGAATTCAGGGGAGGGCGCAAACGCGGAGTGGGATTGCTCCCCTCCTTGAATTCGGGGAGGGGTCGGGGGTGGGGTCAGAAATAGTCATCTGCGTAAGGTGAGTTAATCATTGAATTGAGGGGAGAGTTGTTGATGAAACGAATCGCGGTACTAACGAGTGGCGGCGATGCTCCGGGCATGAATGCGGCGATACGGGCAGTCGTCCGCACTGGTTTAGCTTACGGGTGTACTGTTTTTGGCGTGAAGCACGGCTATCGCGGCTTGATAGAGGACGATATGCGCGAAATGGGCGCCCGCGATGTCGGCGGCATCATCCAAATGGGCGGGACAGTCTTAGGCAGCGCACGCTGTCCTGAGTTCAAAACAGATGAAGGTCGCCAGACAGCGTTAGCGAACCTCCGCAATCGCGGCATCGAAGGTTTGATCGTCATCGGCGGCAACGGGTCGCAATCCGGCGCGTATGAACTCACCAAATTGGGATTTCCCGTCGTAGGGGTTGCTTCAACGATTGACAACGACCTCTTTGGTTCAGACATCACCATTGGGGTTGATACCGCGCTGAACATTTCGCTGGAAGCCATTGATCGCCTAAAAGTAACCGCGTCATCCCATCGACGGGCATTTGTGGTTGAAGTCATGGGACGGGACAGCGGTTATCTCGCGCTTATGGCGGCACTTGCGGGCGGCGCGGAAGCCGCTGTCATCCCTGAAAGAGAAATCCCACCGGAGCAAATCGCTCAAACGCTGCGTGAAGCCTATGATCGCGGCAAAACCAACGGCATCATCGTCGTGGCGGAAGGCGCAACCTACAATGCCGAACGCTTGGGTCAGTTTTTCAAGGATCACCAAGACACGCTTGGCTTTGAATTGCGCGTGACCATTCTCGGACACGTTCAACGCGGCGGCACACCCGGCGCATTTGATCGCATTCTGGCGACTCGCTTGGCTGCCAAAGCGACGAAATGCCTCTACGAAGGCGAACACGGCGTGTTGATCGGCTGGCTTAACGGCGCTGCAACACCCACCCCTTACCCCGAAGTGGTAGGCAAACACAAGCCTCTCGACCTTGAACTGCTCAAACTGGCAGACATACTGGCACAATAACATCAACCCCACCCCTTGCCCCTCTCCAAACGGAGCAGAGACTTTCCGGCTCTGCTTGTCTCCCCCTCTCCTCTTTTCGGGAGAAGGGGCTGGGGGGTGAGGCTCTCTCTCTACCCTTGACCCTCCAACTGTGACGCCGCCGCTTTATCCAGAATCCACGAGATTTGCGCGGCTTTGACCAGATGTACGGGCAGCACTTCGCTTGCATCTTTCGGCGGCGTGAGCGCCCGCTTGACCATTGCCGCCTTTTCTTCGCCCAACACATAGAAGATCACGTTTGC
>JBBQRJ010000641.1:0-2176 GCA_038214955.1 Aggregatilineales bacterium
GAGCATGAAAATGCTCGTGTTGACCAGTCTGAGCGCCGTAAGGTGCTACGTTATTCCGGTCATGATACCTACCGATGCGTGCCAGTCGGTAGCTCTATCGTTCAATATTAAACAGGCTGAGGGTCTAAGCCAGTGTGTTGAACAGAACAAGCCGAGATAACCTTGACGAGGCAAACTTTACCCGCGCAAGCGGAGCAGGTTTGGCAGTTTTCCAGAGGTAACTCAAAAAACTGCCTCCCTTCGGGGAACAAGCGCCGATGTTGAACGAAAGGAGTAAATACGGCATTCCCCACCCGGTTGAAACCGTGTGTCCCCTGCCGTTAAATTCTATGGCGGTTCAAGAACGACGTTATTCATTAGACGAATTTCACGCTTTTACGATACGTGATGAATATCAGGATCGCCTGTTTGAACTTATCAATGGGGAGATTGTCGAAAAAGTGGCGAGCTTTTTACCCTCAAAGATCGCGGCGTGGATTGCTACCTACTTCAATATGTACTTGATCGAGCATCCCATTGGCTATGTCACGGGGGCAGACGGAAGCTACATTCTTTCGGCAGAAAATGAGTTCATGCCCGATGTTGGCTACATTTCAAAAGCACGTCTACCTAACGAACCAGAACGTCAAGTGATTGGCGCTCCCGATTTGGCAGTAGAGGTCAAATCCCCAACCGATAGCAAACGCCAATTACGACGCAAAGCCGAAGATTATGTACGGTTTGGTACAAAAATCGTGTGGCTGGTGTTTCCCGAAGAAAAGCAAATCGAAGTTTATGTGCTTGATCAAGAAGTACAGATGATGAGCATTGACGGCGTGCTAGACGGGGACGAAGTTCTGCCGGGATTCAGACTTCCAGTGCGTACCCTTTTCCCCGAATAGCAAGGATTGTTTTTCGCCTATGTGTGGAATTTGCGGTGTCGTCGATTTGACGGGGGCAAGGCGCACGAATCTGGGTATGGTCGCCCGCATGTGTGACGCGATTCGTCACCGGGGACCCGATGGAGATGGCTTCTACGCGCCCTCCAACGATCAAAACATTGCGATGGGGATGCGCCGCCTCAGCATCATCGACATTGCGGGCAGCGATCAGCCGCTCTACAACGAAGACCGCTCGATTGCGCTGGTCTTTAACGGCGAAATTTACAACTACAAAGAACTGCGCCGTGACCTGATCACCCGTGAACACGCGATCCGTACCGACGGCGACGGCGAAACGATCATCCACCTCTACGAAGAATACGGCTTAAACCTGTTCGATCATCTGCGCGGCATGTACGGGTTCGCCTTATGGGATTCCAACCATCAGCGGCTTGTGCTGGCAGTAGATCACATTGGCATGAAACCGCTCTACGTCAGCGAACGCGGCGGAATGCTCCATTTTGCCAGTGAGGTCAAGGCGTTTGCCGATGTCGGCGGCATGAACCTCGATGTGCTGGATACCTACCTCTCCTTCGGCTACATGATCGGCACAGACACGTTGTTCAAAGGCGTACAGCGCATTCCACCGGGACACACTCTCGTGGCGGAAGGCGGCAAAACGCGCATTGAGGAACATTGGCGTTTTGGCGTCGGCACAGGGTTTGATCTGCGGGCTGACGATGAGCAGGGCTGGATCAACCGCGCCCGCGATTTGATCAGCGACTCGGTCAAACTGCATATGCGGAGCGATGTCCCCGTCGGCTTATTTTTGAGCGGCGGCGTCGATTCGGCGTCCATGCTGGCGTTGATGCGTCAGCACGCCGACTCGATCCAGACATTCACCGTTGGCTATGACGCGAAAACGCCCGATAACGAACTCCTGCAAGCCCGCAAGATTGCCGCGCACTTCAAAACAACCCATCATGAGCGCGTGATCACCGCTGAGGATTGGTGGCGCGGCTTTGAACGCTATATCTATCATCACGACGAGCCGAACGCGAACCCGTCCGCCGTCTCGCTGATGCTGCTGGCAGAAGAAACCGCGAAGCATGTCAAAGTGGTGCTGACGGGCTTAGGCGGTGATGAATTGTTCGGCGGCTATGTCGAACATCGGACGATCCCGCAGGTGTTACGGGCGCAAAAAACGTGGGGCAAACTGTTACGCGGATTCGCGCAGCCGCTTCTACGCTTAGAACGCTATTATCCCGCGATGAAACGTTACCGCGTGATCGGGGCGCTGCCCACTTACCTACCGC
>JBBQRJ010000642.1:0-2040 GCA_038214955.1 Aggregatilineales bacterium
GGCGTGCTGCCTCTGGTTGACATCTTGCATCCGACTCCCGCGCTCGGTGGTGTGCCGCGTGATAAGGCGATGCAGTATATTCGTGAGGCTGAACCTGTTCCGCGTGGTTGGTATGCCGCACCGATTGGCTGGATTGATCACAATATGGATGGTATGTTTGCTGTGGCTATCCGGTCAGCGGTAGTGCAAGGCGAACGTGCATGGCTGTACGCAGGTGCGGGGATTGTCGCGGAGTCTACGCCTCAGCGCGAATGGGACGAAACGGCGCTCAAGTTTAGACCGATGCTGAATGCATTGGGGATCGAAAGAGTGCAGCCCCCGATCCCCGCTCCAAAGGATGAGGAAAGCCAGCCTCACCCCCCAACGAGAGAGACAAGTCAACCTCACCCCCCAACCCCCTCTCCGAACGTAGAGGGGGAGACGAGCAAAATGAGTGAGAATGAGGTGAAGCATGTTAGCGCCTAATCGCAACTTTTTATGGACGCGGGTTTTTGTCGATGAATTGGCGCGGACAGGGCTGAAAGCCGTGTGCATTGCGCCGGGATCGCGCTCAACGCCGCTGACGATGGCATTTGCCGAACATGGCGGCATTCGCATTTACCCGCATATGGACGAACGCAGCGCGGGGTTCTTCGCATTGGGTATGGCAATGGCGACCAACGAGCCGATTGCGCTGGTTTGCACGTCTGGCAGCGCGACGGCGAATTTCTTTCCGGCAATTGTCGAGGCGCACGAGTCGCGTATTCCGCTGATCGTGTTGACGACGGATCGCCCGCCGGAACTGCGTCACAGCGGCGCGAATCAAACGATTGACCAGATCAAGATGTATGGCGATTACGCGCTCTGGTCGGTGGATGCGCCTGTGCCAGAGAGTCAGCCTGCCGCGCTCACGATCCGCGCTTTGCGGACGCTGGCGGCACGCGCCTACGCAACGGCGGACGGAATCGGCGGGCGTAAAGGCGTCGTGCATGTGAATTTGCCATTTCGCAAGCCGCTCGAACCGATTGAGGTTGAGACGGATCATACCGAACTGAGCGAAGAATCGGGCGAGGGATATGAGGGCGCATTCACCGTCATGACCGATGGCGCGATGATCCCGTCTGTCGCGCAAATGACGACGCTCGTTTCAATCATTGATCGGCACGAGCGCGGGATCATTGTGTGCGGCACAAAATCGCTCGGTGAGAACTTCACGGCGGCAGTTGCACAGTTATCACAGCGCACAGGCTATCCCATTTTCGCTGACCCCACGTCGGATGTACGCTTCGGGTCGCATGTCGAAAGCACAGCGGTGATCGGCGGCTACGATACGTTTCTCAACTACCCGCCGACGTGGGAAGACCCCGATGTGGTGATCCGGTTTGGCGGCGTGCCAACATCGACACTGCTCAACGCCTATCTGGACAAGATCAAGCCCAAGCATCGCGTACAGGTCAGCGCCGATGGCGTTTGGGCGGACGATAGTCACCGGACACATCTGTTCGTCCATGCTGATCCGACTCTGCTGTGCCTATCGTTGAGCGGACGCTTACAAACCCGTCCCGAATCGCGCTGGGCGGGGCAAATTCGTATGATCGAGGCGGTAACATGGCTCAATCTGGGTCAGCGGTTGGGCGATGAATTTTTCGATGGACAGGTCGTCGCAGACTTGATCGAACGTTTGCCCGACGGCACGAATTTGTTTGCGGGTAACAGTTTGCCCATTCGTCACGTTGAGCAGTTCGGGCGACCTTCTACCAAACACCTGCACGTTTTTGCCAATCGCGGGGCAAGCGGCATTGACGGCAACGTGTCTACAGCGTTGGGGATCGCGGCGGCGACAGGTAAACCGACGGTGATGCTGGTGGGAGACATCACGCTGTATCACGACATGAACGGCTTACTGGCGGTGCAAAAATGCGGCGTGGACAATATCACGATTGTGCTGCTCAACAATGACGGCGGCGGCATTTTTCACCGATTGCCTGTGTCGAAGTTTGACCCGCCGTTTACAGAGTTGTTCGTCATGCCGCACGGCTTACGCTTTGAGCATGTGGCGGC
>JBBQRJ010000643.1:0-2036 GCA_038214955.1 Aggregatilineales bacterium
GCCAAGTAAACCCAGCCACTCATCTTGAAGATGAAAGGCATCATGCAGGCGGCGAACAGCACCAGTGTGTAGAGAAAAATCTGCAGCCGGGTGAATTTGTTGCCCCACCACATGAATAATATGCGGCTGTACGGACATTTGCAGCAGCGTACTTTGGGCAAGGTGAGCGCGGGCGCGGCTTAAGCTGACCGGATAACTTAACAGCCCGGTGCGCGTTTGCTTCCACAGACGAAAATTATCATCTACCAGCGACTCGCTCAATTCAATGATCGCCAAACAGCGCGCTAAATCCATCGTATTCGAGAGATTCGGCGGGCTTTGGAACATGTAGGTGAGGATATAATCACGAACGCCATGTTTTTTGGCGTTGTAGGCATACAAGTAACCGGAAGCACACACCACAACGTCCGGCGCATCACGCATCCCCCAGTGATAGGTTTCGTTCCCCTCGACCGGGATGTCGCGCTCTCCATGCCAGCGCATCAAGTCCTGATGTTCGCGGATCGACTGCTCAAGCGGAGAAGAACCACGTCCATCCATTGCATTGAACCAGAACAACGAGGTCGCACACCATGCATTATGGATAGTGTGCCTCAGCATGTCCGCATAGACAATGTGATCGGCTGTGCCGGAATATGAGCGCAGCAGCGGATAGTTTCCCCGCCGACTCGCTTCGTACAACTGCCGCAGATCATCTTCTGTCCGCAACGGGACTCCACCCGCTCCTTTACTGCGCGGGTCTTGCTGCCACGGACGGAAGAAATTCTCTTGCGCGTCTTGATCTGCACCGAGCGAGATCACGTCTAACACCTTCGCCTCAGCGATCCGCATGATGCCTTGAACTGTCGGCTCGATGCTTTGCGCGGGAATCCCGAAATGGTGGCGCAGCAGTGGATAAGGCGTTTTCCAGCGAATCCGCTCAATAGCAGTTTGGGGGAAAAGCGTTTCGTCAGCCGCTCGAGCGGTTTCTCCATGCAGTGCCACCCGAATTTCGTAAGGCGATTCTTCGCCGATAAACACCTGATCGATGTAAGCGAACTCCCGCGCAATTTCAGCGACAGGGGGCGTTCCACCAAACAGAATGCGTGCCTTACCGATCATGCCCGCGCTTTCCAACATGCTGCCCAGTTCCACGAGCAGCGTGCGGGCATTTTCAGGCGTCAGCCGGTAGCTAATTCCGATCACTTCTGGCTGGTGGGCAACAATCGCATCAAGAAACGTTTCGAGGTCAGTAGCTGGACCCGTGAAATAGGTTTCGTAGCCTTGATCTTCCGCAATCGAGAGAAAACGGGTCACGCCAGCGACGTGTACGCAGTCACCGACACTGGCAGCGACAACTTTAGGGCGTTGGTTAGACATGGTTATCCTCTATAAACTACGACTGAACCCCACCAACGGCACAATGGATGCTTTGAAAAAGCGTCGAAAGATGCGGTAGTAGTACAGTTCTTCTTTAGAACGTATGGTGTGTCCGGTTTCCTCACGGATGAACGGGGTTTCGTTCGCAAAATCCGCATCGCTGATGGTGTCGTCTGCAACACGGGCGAACACATGTGCCGATCCTGCACCTTCGGCAAATTTCTCTTTAGGTCGCCACACAACATCCGCTGGCAGCATGTCCTCGAAGGCTTTGCGAAGCACCCATTTTTCGATTTGATCTGTGCCGTACAACTTCAAGTCAGTGGGGACAGAGAACGAAAACTCTACAAACCGGCGATCAAGGAATGGGACACGCCCTTCTAGCCCATGCGCCATCGTCATGCGATCCAACCGCTGCAAATTGCGATTGTGCAGTTCAGACGTGATCTCGACCAGTTCCTGTTCCAGCGACTGCGGCGTCTCAAATCGTTTGAGGTAGCTGTAACCGCTGTATAGTTCGTCCGCGCCTTCACCGGACAGCACGACCTTGACATAACGGCGGGCAAGCCGTGCGAGGAAATAGTTTGCAATCGCGCTCCGTACCAATGCCGGGTCAAACGATTCGAGGTAGTAGATCACTTCCGGCAGGGCAACGATCATTTCCTGTTCAGTATAGA
>JBBQRJ010000644.1:0-2031 GCA_038214955.1 Aggregatilineales bacterium
AGGTTAGATCGCAGCGAAGCGCCGATCAATACCCACCGGATCAATGCCAGTTGCCGTGATGGACGCTTGGTTTGATCGAGAAATGGGGCGCACAACGCTTTCACCTGTGCATGATCGCCGTAACGGGTTGTTTCAAGGTGACGGAATACGGCGTCTAGCTTTTCAACCGTTTCACGCGCCGCCAGCGATTCTTGAAATAGATCGCCCATGCCCCGCGCCATAATCAAAAACGTGACGAAATACGCCGGAACGGTCAGCCGCCACAGGGGAGCAATCATACCAAGCGCATCCCCGATCAACAGCATCCCATTGATCAGCGTGAACGCCAGCAGCATCAGCACGACCCGGCGGTCAGTCAGTGGCTTGCTCTCTAGCCACTGGAGCGCCCGCGATACATCCTGCGAACGATGCCCCATGCCGCGTAGGGTTAGTTTGTCACGAAAAATGGGCATGGTCTTCAGTTCTTTGACGAGCGTTTGCCGTTTGAGATCAGGTCTGCTGGCTAACAACCAATCTCGTAAGCGTAAACTGCCTTCACGCGAAACGGTGGTATCCAACAGGCGATGCAGCGAGTTTTCGCCCGTCACATCAATATCGAGTTCAAACGGGTGATCGGGCAGCGCATCGACATTCAACGGACGGGGCAGGGCTGACCAATCGAGCGTCATGCGGGCGATATGCGTCCGCTTGATCTGCCGCCACTTTTCAAACGAGTCGATCCCGCGTTTCAGTCGGCTGTCCAGCGCGACCAGCACACCGAAGACCAGCGCCGCCGCAAGTGTGACAATCCAGTAGGGCGTCGAGTCGTCTAGCGTGAGCGCCAGCACCCCCGCGATCATCAGGACGAACGCGCTGATCAACCGCGCCGTTGCCAACTGCCGACTCGTGCGTTCCCATGCGTGCAAGCGTGCGCTCAACCGTTCAATTTGATGTTGCAGCGCCCGCAGTCGTTGTGATTTCATCGTGTTTTCCATGCGGCGTATTGTAGCAGATTCATGGCGATCCGAATCGCGTGTGTTGAGTCACTTTTCGCTTATAATGGATGCAAATAACCGCTATCAACTGAGGAACGCGCCAATGACCAACACAGCCAGCAGCCCGCCGCCCAATATCGTCACACAAGTTTTTAATGGGACGGTCTACATCGTCAATGGGAGCGTACAGCAGACGCCGCCCGCGCCACCTGTCCGCGTGTTCCTGTCTTATGCCCGCGCTGACGATGATCCGAACTATGACGATCCGCTCAATTCGTTTCTGCGCCGCCTCACCAATGACCTGACGGCGGCGGACTTTGCCGTGTGGTGGGATCGCGTTTCGCTCCCGTCGCGCAGCTTGCCTTTCCCTACTGAAATTGAAACCGCCATCCGTGATTGTGACCGTTTTGTGCTGGTGGCTGCGCCCCATGCCGCCGCATCGGAGTGGGTACAGGCGGAGCTAAAATTCGCCCGCGACCACTGCAAGCCGATCACGACGATTCTACGGGCGGGCGATTACGCGGTCATCCCGACAGAAATCCAAGCCATCAACGCGATTGATTTCCGTGCGCCGCGCCTTCATGCCGACGCTTTGACCGATTTGATCGCCCGTTTGCGCCAGCCCGCGCCGTTGGGAAATCTGATCGGCGTGAATCCTCTGCCTAAATTCCATTTGGAGCGTCCGAAACCCTTTAACGCCGCCCGTGATGCCCTTTGCGCCGATGCGATTGCGCCGACGGTCATCAGTGCGCCGCCCCGTGCGACGGCTGTTTTTGGCTATGGCGGCGTGGGCAAAAGTACATTGGCGGCGGCGCTGGCGCATGATTGTGATGTGCGCCGCCACTTCCCCGATGGCGTGATCTGGCTAGAAGTGGGGCAAACGCCCACGCCCGCCGCGCTGCAAGCCGCAGTTGGCGCGACTGTGTTCCATGACAGCCGTGACCGCTACAGCAACGAGCAAGATGGACGGTTGGCGCTGGCACAGGTGTTGAAAGACAAAACCGCCTTGATCGTGCTGGATGATGTGTGGGATCACCGCGTCGCCGCCCATTTCCCG
>JBBQRJ010000645.1:0-1995 GCA_038214955.1 Aggregatilineales bacterium
ACCCCAGCAGCTTGATCGAAAACCCTCTGCTTCGAGCAATTTATGGAATCAACCCCATGACAGGCGTTGTCGAGGGTTTCCGCTGGGCGCTGCTCGGCACAGATAATCCCCCCGGCGCAACCATCGTTGTTTCGTTTGTCGTTGCGGTTATTCTTCTCTTTACAGGCGCTTTTTACTTCCGCCGCACAGAAAAATCGTTTGCAGATGTGGTCTAGGACGACAGTATGAGTGATATTGCAGTTCGGGCTGAAGGTCTGAGCAAATCGTACCAAATTGGCGTGACTCAAGAGCGTTATCGTAACTTCCGCGATGCCATTGTTGAGAGTGTGACCGGTCCTTTTAGGCGTGTGGGGCGTCTGCTGCGTGGTGATAGCTATGGCGCGGCAGAAGCACATGAACTATTTTGGGCGCTCCGTGACATTTCGTTTGAGATCAAACACGGTGAGGTTGTAGGGATCATCGGGCGCAATGGGGCGGGCAAAAGCACACTCTTAAAAATTCTCTCCCGCATCACAGAACCCACCAGCGGTTACGCTGACATTTATGGGCGTGTCGGGGCGCTGCTTGAAGTTGGGACGGGCTTTCACCCCGAACTGACCGGACGCGAGAATATCTACCTGAATGGTACTATTCTCGGCATGAGGCAATCTGAGATCAAACGCAAGTTTGATGAGATCGTCGCTTTTGCCGAAGTCGAAAAGTTCATCGACACGCCTGTCAAGCATTACTCCAGCGGCATGGGTTTACGCCTCGGTTTCGCGGTTGCCGCCCATCTTGAGCCAGAAATCCTCGTCGTTGATGAAGTCCTCGCCGTCGGTGACTCGGCGTTTCAAAAGAAGTGTATCGGCAAAATGGGTGAAGTCGCCCGCGAGGGACGCACGGTTTTGTTCGTCAGCCACAACATGGCAGCCGTGGAAAATCTATGCACCCGTGCAATCATGCTGCAAGGCGGCACAGTCCGCACGACAGGCAGTACGTCTGAGGTCATTAAGTTCTACAGCAACAGCATGGAAAACATCGCACAGACCGAACTCCGCGAACGAAAAGATCGTAAGGGAAACGGTAGCCTTCGCTTCACTAACTTGGTCATTCGCAATTCGGACGGGGCAATCACCGATTCTATCCCCTGTGGCGACAACTTCGATATTGAAATCAACTACGAATCCCAAACAAGTGATCGACTCAAGCAGGTATCAGTCAGCGCCACCATTGCCAACACATTAGGCGAAAACCTGACCTGCTTATGGGACGAGATGTCCAATCCCGGCGAACTGGTCGATCTTCCTCCTAATGGCATGTTGGTCTGCCACGTCGATTCTATCCAGTTGATCCCTAGCACCTATTACATCACGCTCAACCTTCGCAACGGTGGTCTGTTGGCAGATAAAATCGACAGCGCGGCGCAGTTGACGGTCTTAGATGGCGACTTCTTTGGCTCTGGCAAACTGCCGCCCTCCCATTTAGGGAGTTTCCTGCATCCTCATCGCTGGTCGGTTAGCGAAACCGTCGAGGGGGTTTAATGACCAGTCTCAAACGCAGCCTAGCTGCGTTTCTGGGAAATGCCTCTCGTCGCTTGAGAAAAGCGGATCGTAGGTTATCGCGCCTTGAACACCTGAACGATCCCCGTTATCGAAGCAACAGCATTGCCCGTAACGCCTTCTTAGATGGTGAGGTGACGTTGAAGGGTCAAAATGCAATCGGGATTGAGACCCGTTTGGTAGGTAAAATCGTAATTGGACACTGTTCAACCGTCAGTGACCGGTGCATATTGTGGGCGCGTGGTGGTTACATCGAAGTCGGCAATTACTGTCAAATTGCGCCGTCCGTCGCCATGTATACGACGAACCACCCTATCACATACCTGACCACCTATACGAACGACAATCTATTTTCAGGTGCGCTTAAGAAACACATGGAGCGCGGGCAAATCATCGTCGGACATGATGTATGGATCGGCTATGGTGTGGTGATTCTGCAAGGCGTGAATATTGCCAA
>JBBQRJ010000646.1:0-1962 GCA_038214955.1 Aggregatilineales bacterium
CACGGCGTTTTCGTCGGGTAGATTCAACTGCACGCCGCCAATATCGGTCTTATGCGTGATCGTCTCCGAGTTCAGCTTGATTACTACTGGATAACCGATCTCCCCGGCACGGGCGACGGCATCATCTTCGCTGGCGGCAAGCATGGTATTCACGGTGGGGATGTAATACGCCGCCAACACCTGTTTGGATTCGTATTCGGTCAAAATGCTGCGTCCGGTAGAGAGCGCGTGTTTGACGATCTCATCTACAAGGTGACGATTCGGTGTTTCTTCCACCGAGTCCGTTGGGAGGCTAGGCGTCTCATAGATCAGGCGTAAGTTGCGGTCATACTGCCACATGTAGTTGAACATACGCACGGCAGTATCGGGGAATTGGAACGTCGGTAAATTCGCATCGTTGAGGATTTTCTCACCGCGCTCTACATCGACGCCACCCGACCAACTAGCGAGGATGGGCTTACCTTCAATCCGTGCCATTTCGCTTAAGCGTTCCGCCGTGCGCGTCGGGTCAGTCATCGCCTGTGGGGTGAGGATGACCAATAAACCGTCACTGCCTTCATCCTTGCTGATGATTTCCAGTGTTTTCGCGTATAGTTCGGGGTCGGCATCACCGAGAATGTCTACGGGGTTATTGTGACTCCAGTGGGCAGGTAGAATTTTGTTGAGTGCCTCCATCGTGGCTTGTGACAGTTCCCCTAGTTCGCCGCCACCCGCAATAAGCACATCTGTCGCCAGCACGCCGGGACCGCCCGCATTCGTGATAATGGTCAGCCGGTTGCCCTTTGGACGCGGCTGTTTGGCGAGGACTTCTGACATGTAAATCACTTCTGAGATACGCTCCACACGCAAAATGCCGCTGCGGTGGAAGGCGGCGTCTAAGACTTCATCGCTGCCCGTGAGTGATCCCGTATGCGAGGCGGCGGCTTGGGCGGCGGCGGCGGTGCGACCCGCCTTGATGATGATGATCGGCTTCTTGAGCGCGACTTCACGGGCGGCAGACAGGAACGAACGCGCATCGCCCACCGATTCCATGTAGATCACGATGCTTTTGGTATGCGGGTCGCGTCCCAAATAATCGATCAAGTCGCCCCAACCGACATCCAGCATCGAACCGATAGACACGAACGCGCTGAAACCGACGTTTTCTTTGAAACTCCAGTCGAGGACGGCGGTACATAATGCGCCGCTTTGACTGATGAAGGCGACATTACCGGGATTTGCCATTGCAGCGGCAAACGTGGCGTTGATGCGGGTGATCGGACTCATCACACCGAGACAGTTGGGTCCAATGATACGCATGTTCCCCTGACGGGCGATCTGCAAAATTTCAGTTTCGAGCGCCGCGCCTTCGGGTCCGCGTTCCTTGAAACCTGCCGAAATGATGATTGCACCCTTCACCCCATTGGCGACGCATTCGCGCATCACGTTGGGGACAGTGTGCGCGGGGGTGACGATGACCGCGAGGTCAACCTGTTCGGGCAAGGCGCTGAGATTGGGGTAAGCGTGGATGCCGAGTACGCTGGTACGGGTGGGGTTGACCGGATAGACCGTTCCCCCAAAGGGACTACTGATGAGATTCCACAAAATTGTACGACCAACGCTGCCCTGACGTTCAGTTGCGCCAATGACGGCAACATTTCGCGGAGAGAAGATGGCGTCTAAGCCTTGTGCCGCACCGGGAATTGGTTCTGTGCTGGTGGTGACTTGCTGCACGGCGGTACTCCAATCATTTTTGCTGAGTTCGCGCCATTCTGACACATTTTAGGGACGGGAACAATATGATCTAACACACATTATAACAAGTATAAGTTTCCCGATCTCCGCCTCATGCGATATGATGTGATCAGGTAGTCTCGTTTACAAACAAAGGAGATGGGCTGAAATGCAGCTAGGGTTGATCGGACTTGGACGCATGGGCGGCAATATGAATGTGCGGCTCTTGCGGGGTGGGCATCAAATGGT
>JBBQRJ010000647.1:0-1947 GCA_038214955.1 Aggregatilineales bacterium
ACTCAAGCGCGGCAGACGTTTCGTCAAGATTGACCGTTGGGAACGCACGACTCAGAAATGTTCAGGCTGTCAGCGTGACCACACCCTCACCTTGCAAGACCGTGTGCTGGATTGTGCGTGTGGATTGACCATTGACCGCGATCATAATGCGGCGATCAACATCAAAACCGTTGGGACATCAACGGGCTACCGGAGCGACACTAAGACGAAGGTTCGCCTTCGCAGTCGCAATGAGGGTAGAAGCCTCCGCCTTTAGGCGGGGGAGTATGTCACAAATAGCCCCACAAATATTTCGCTTTAGGGAGTCAACATGGCGTCAGATTCACCGCGCCTCGCACGACCAGAGAAAGCAAGGGTTTCATTCGGGGATTGGTTATTAGACAACACCTTGCGAAACCCGCTCCGGTTGATCGGGATTATCTTTATCTTATTTTTGCTTTACACCGCCTACGCCAATATTGCAGATGGCGGCTACAGTCTTGAACGTTTCGTACAAAATTTCATCTTCGGGTTGGCGCAAGGCAGCATCTACGCGCTGATCGCGTTGGGCTATACGCTGGTGTATGGCATTCTGCTGATGATCAACTTCGCGCATGGTGAAGTTTTCATGGCGGGAGCGTACATCGGTTTTTTCACGATTGATGCTTTCGAGCGCAACGGCTTGTTGGTCAGTCAACCGCTGTTGGCGCTTGTGCTAACCATCATCACGGGGATCGTCTCATCGGTGATTGTGGCGGTGCTTCTGGAGCGAATCGCCTATAGACCGCTGCGGAATGCGCCTCGACTTGTCCCGCTCATCACGGCGATTGGCGCGTCAATTGCGTTACAGCAGTTGTTTTTGCGCTTGTTCGGTGCAAGCACGCGCCGTTACCCCGACTTGAATCTGTTTGTCTTCCCGAATCTATTCCCCGGTCAAGAATGCATTGAAGTAGACGCACAGCAGGTCTGCCGGGGCATCGACTTGATCAAGGGGCGCTATGATGTCGTGATCGGCGGGTTGGAACTGCGTATCCTCCCGATTCACTTTCTCGTGTTCTTCTTTGCCGTCGCACTGATGGCGATTTTGTGGTTCATCGTCCAGCGCACGAAAACGGGTAAAGCCATGCGTGCCGTCGCAGAGGATAAATCAACGGCGGCGCTCATGGGCATCAACGTGGATCGTGTCATCGTGACGACGTTCGTGCTAGGCGCGGCGCTGGCAGGGGCAGGGGGTGTCCTGTTCGCGCTCTATAACCAGCAGGTGTCCCCGTTTATCGGCTTCATCCCCGGTTTGAAGGCGTTCACGGCTGCGGTGTTGGGCGGCATTGGCAACATCCCCGGCGCGATGTTCGGCGGCTTATTTTTAGGCGTGATCGAGTCGGTTGCGCCCGCCTTGCTCGGTTTGTCGCAGCAGTTGAAAGACGTGATCGCCTTCGGGATGCTCGTCCTCGTCCTCGTTTTCCGCCCAACTGGTATTTTTGGCGAAGTTCTCTCAAAGAAGAAGGTTTAACTTATGAGACGAGATACGCTTCGCTACGCGCTGATCGCCTCAATCATTGCGGTCATTTTGTCCCTCTCCGGTATTTTTTCCTCGTTTGCGGGTCGTGATGTCATTGAGGATCGTGTCGCGCTGGACGTGGTGGCGCTCATGCTGATGCTTGGCGGCGCGGCATACGTCACCGGATCACTGGCACGCAAAGACGGCTCAACCGCCATTTTGATCAACGCGGTCATTGGCAGCGTGATCGTGGGTGCGGTTCTTGCGTTATTCGTCGCCGTTGAAGCCAACACCGATCTGACCTTTGTTTTTCCGAATTTGCGGCAGCCCGCCAGTCGAACGCTGGCATTCGGTCAAGAACTGCTCCCCGGCGTTGCTACACTGATGGGTTTGAGCGTGATTATCGGCGTATTCGCGGCGGTTTTGCTGGTCATTCCGGCGCGGATACGCAGCGCCTTGATCTACAGCCT
>JBBQRJ010000648.1:0-1917 GCA_038214955.1 Aggregatilineales bacterium
GTTTTGCCAATCCCCGCCTCACCACTCACCTGCATCACCAGCGGCGCACGGCTTTCAAACAGCGTTCGTGCTTGCGCGACCAGATGCTCTCGCCCAAAAAGATGGAGCGGGAACGGCATCGGGAGTTCCGCATAGAGGCGATGCTTGCGGAGCATCCGTCGCGCTTCGCGTTCCCGTTCGATCAAGCGTTCGGTCAAACGGCGAATGCCATGTGCTTGATAGCGCCGCCGTGTGCGCTCATCACAGTGGGCGTGCTGGCAAAACGCAAACGGTGTCACGTTGAGATCAACGCGCACATAGCGATAGTACAGCCAACCCCACGCAGTCAATTCGACATTTTCCGTGCGGGCGTCCATGTCGATTTGTGCTAAGGCTGTCGGCAAATCATCCTCAGGCGGCGCACGATGCTGGATCGCGGCACGATGGCGAACAAGTTCCGCCGTAATGATGTTGATCAACACAATTTGCAGCGCCAACAGCCGCTCATCAGGATTGATCGGATTTTCGGGATCGAGCAGATAAGCATCGACCAACCATAGGTGTTCCAGTGGGGTATGACGTGCCGATGCCGCCGAATACAACAGGGAATCGAGCGCCGCCCGCACAGTCTGCGGTTGGATTGGCGCATGTTCACGGAGCAAGTGGATAGCGGGTGCAGGTTGGCGCATATCGGATTCCCATCGCTAGACGACACTCACAGCATAGGCGGGATGCAGTTGAACGTCTTGAGTATCCCTACTCAAAAGGTTCTCCTTGAGTGTGAGGCAAATGGGCGCGATAGTCGCCCGAAGGGAGTCGGGTTTTTATCCGCAAAGAATCGGGTTTAAAGGCGATTCAGCAGGAGATCAATTAAAAACTGGCGTTTACCCGCCTTTTTCGTTCCCACGTCGAAGAAACCAGTCATCTTATCGTAGACGGCGCGAAGTTGGTTCTCGACGGTACGCGGAGACTTGTTCAGGAAGGTAGCAAGTTCATCCGTTGTGGCGTAAGGGTGCTGGGTGAGCAGTTCTGTAACGCGAGCTTCTTGCTTCGTCAGGCGGGAAAGAAAATCAATGCGGGGATCACGGCGCTGTGCGATAAACGCTTGAGGATCGGTTGGGAAATCGCCGGGCAGCAGCCGCGCCGGGAGAATAGGCATTTCTACAAGTTGCACGCGATCCCGCATTCCCGGTTTGAGGTGAAATAAGCCGCGCTGTTCGACCACATCAGCGGGTGAAAGCAGTGTCCACAACCGATCCTGCCCGCCGAAAACCAGTGATGCTGCCAGCGCCGCGTAGACGCTCATCGCTTTGCGCCCACCCGCGACCAAGAGGTGCAGCGTGTATCCAGAGGATCGATACTCGCGCAGAATGGCGAACAACGCCAGATAGTAATCGTGTGCCGCTGATTGCGTATCAATATCGAGGATGGGGTCGCCATTTTGACGCCGCGCTTCATGCCAACGCACGGTGATATGGGCATAGTCGCGCAGCACAACCCCCCTCAAATCGTTGAAGGCGTTGGCAATCCCAGACCGCTCAGCATCGGTGTGAATGATGCCCATTTGCTCGAATGGGATGCGCTCTGCCAATTGATCATAGGCAATGGTGATCGCTTCGGGGCGCTGTCCAAGGGTCGCAAGGAAGATATTTGGCATGACGCAAGTATAACGCATCAGGCGTGAAATCCCCCGAAGGGGTAAGCGTCCCTAAAGACGTTGGACTGAACATGGCGGGCATCGTGGCAGAATTGTTTCAATCCCCCGAAGGGGTAAGCGTCCCTAAAGACTCAGGGAGGAAATAGCATTTGGTGGCATGCTAACTGCCCAACGTTTCAATCCCCCGAAGGGGTAAGCGTCCCTAAAGACCCTACCGGCTCGTATGAGGGTCAAGTAGATGTGTATAGTTTCAATCCCCCGAAGGGGTAAGCGTCCCTAAA
>JBBQRJ010000649.1:0-1886 GCA_038214955.1 Aggregatilineales bacterium
ACGCCGCCGAATGACATCTTGAATCCCACCCGCGACCACGTTGGTCGGCAGTGTTGCCCGCCCCACTTCATCCATGCCGCCCGATTCTTCCAGCAGCACGCGGGCGACTTCGGTGATGAAGAACGTATTGCCTTCGCTCTCTTTCTTAAGCAGGTCGAGGACAAACGACTCTTTGCCGATTTCACCGAGCATTGCCTCACTCAGCGATGCGATTTCCGTATCGCTCAACCGCGCCAGCTTGATCACACGGATATGCGAGAGCATGTCGGGAAGCTCTGGCGCTTCATCGTCGCGGTACGTCCCGATGATCAGCCACGATTTTTCCCCGGCAAAACCTAATGCGTGTTTAAGCACATCAAGGCTTTCTTCCGCCCATTGCAAATCTTCTAGCAGCAGCACGAGCGGTTGGGTTTGCCGCGCCAACACATCGGTGATGGTTAGCGTCAAGCGTTGATGTGAAGCATGACCATCGAGCGGCGGCGCATCAGGGATCGGACGATCAACCAGCGTTTCAATGTCCGGCACAACTGCCCGCAGCACGCCCGCTTCGAGATCACTTAGCGGCGTCGTAATGACGAGGCGGCGCATCGTATCGCGCCACAATTCGTAGGGAAGCCCCTTTTGCGACACATGACCGCGCACGACCAGCGCCCCTTTGACCAGCGCAGGGATGCGTATTTCATCCATGAGGCGCGTTTTGCCCACGCCCGACTCGCCACCCACTAACCACGCCGAACCTTTGCCCTTGAAGGCGGAATCAAGCGCCTTGCCAAGCTGAGACAGTTCTTCTTCGCGCCCAACAAACGTGGATGCGCGGATATAGCTCTCGCGGATTTCGACGCTTTCCGGCGCAAGCGGTTGCTCCACCACTTGAGCGAGTGCCGCCACCACCTGATCAGCGTTCTGGTAACGTTTGAGCGGGTCTTTCACCAACAGCCCCGCAATGACGGGAATCAAATTTGCGGGTATCTCAGACAGATCAGGCATCAAAGAGAAAATTTGGCTGATGAGCAGCGCCGCATTTTTCATACTGTACGGGTATTTTCCGGTGAACAGCTCGTATGCCATCACCCCTACCGCGTACAGGTCAGATGCGATGGAAGGTGGAGTTTCGGTCAGCAGTTCGGGCGCAAGATACGCCAGCGTCCCCGTCATGTTCGTACCTACGTCAGAGTCGTTGAGGTTGCTGCGTTCCATCGCCAAGCCGAAATCCAGCACTTTGACGCGCCCACCCTTTTCGACTAGCACATTCGCGGGCTTAAGGTCACGGTGAATGACGCCGCGCCGATGCAGATACGCCAGCGCCCGCAGCATATCTGTCAGCAAACGCACGCGCTCATTCAAATCTGCTTTTGCGCCCGCCGTCGTAATCGGTTGGGCGTTTTGTAACCAGTCCATTGTGAAATACGGCAGCCGTTCGGCGTCAAACCCGTAGTCGATCACGCTGATGATATTGGGATGACGCAGCGATGCCAGCATCCGAAATTCGCGGGACAGCGCCAGACGCATTTGATCGGCATTTTCGTCCTCAGGCAGCGAGACCCGCTTGAGCGCGAGCATCTCGCCCGTCAAGCGATCTTCGGCGCGAAAAACCGCGCCCATGCCCCCTGCGCCAAGTTTTTCATATAGACGATACCGATTACCGATGAGGGTCATGTCGGGGATCATGCTCGCGCCATTCGTTAAGCCGTCACTCTCGCCTGATCATACCCCAAAGGCGTCAATGACGCCGATAGTCGTGTATACTAGAATCGAGAACTTTTGGAGAGGCGAAAATGGCAATTTCCAATATCAACACGTTAGAAGATTTCGAGACGTTGATCAATTTACCCGGCAACGAAGACCTAATCTTTGAATTCATCGACGGGGAGATTATCGAAGTGCCG
>JBBQRJ010000650.1:0-1874 GCA_038214955.1 Aggregatilineales bacterium
ATGGCGGGCGCTCGTGCAGAAGGCGACGCGCCCGAAATCGGAATCGGGATGCTCGGCTATGCCTTCATGGGCAAGGCGCACAGCAACGCCTTTAAGAAGCTGCCCTATATGATGTATCCTCCAGTGGCTATACCGCGACTCGTGGCGATTGCGGGACGCAACGAAACCGCTACTGCCGAAGCTGCGAAACGTTATGGCTACCAGAAGTATTACACCAACTGGCGCGACATGATCAATGACCCTGCCGTGCAGTTGTTCGATAACGGCGGTTCTAACGATATACATGCCGAACCAACGATTGCAGCGGCGCAAGCGGGCAAGCACGTTTTCTGTGAGAAGCCGCTGGCGCGTACTGCCGAAGAAGCGAAAACCATGCTCGACGCGGTGCAAAAAGCGGGCGTCAAGCACATGGTAGCGTTCAATTACCGGTTCGTCCCGGCGATTGTGCTGGCGAAACAGTTGATTGAAAGCGGGAAGTTGGGGCGGATTTTCCATTTCCGTGCTACTTATCTGCAAGAATGGATCATCGACCCGAATTTCCCGAAAATCTGGCGTCTGGATAAGTCGCTGGCAGGGAGTGGGGCGCTCGGTGATCTGGGCGCTCACGTCCTCGATCTGGCGCGATTCCTTGTGGGAGAGCCGAAGCGCATCATGGGGCTGACTAAGACGTTTATCCCTGAACGCCCGCTGGCTGATGGTTCAGGCATGGGCAAAGTCGATGTTGATGATGCGTTTCTGTCGATGATAGAGTTCGAGAATGGCGCAATCGGCACGGTAGAAGCGTCACGTTTTGCCCAGGGACGCAAGAACTACAACCGCCTAGAGATCAACGGTGAGAACGGCACGATTGAGTTCAACCTTGAGCGTATGAACGAACTCAATGTGTTCTGGGCGAATGAAGACCCCAAAGAAACACGCGGATTCCATAACGTGCTGGTGAGCGAGTCGTATCACCCATACTGGGAAAACTGGTGGCCTCAGGGTCATATCATCGGGTGGGAACACACTTTTGTTCATGAGTTCCACCACTTCTTCGGCGCGATTGTCGGCAAACACGAGGTCGCACCGTATGGCGCGGACTTTGTGGATGGGTATAAGAACGCCGTGATCTGCGACGCAATTGTACAGTCGTCAGACACGGGTCGCGCTGTCGATATTAAGTACGACCTGTAATTAGACCCCAACCTCACCCCCCGACCCCCTCTCCGAAAAAGGAGAGGGGGAGGCAATCGCAACGAGTGGAGGTGCGGTGAGATTCCTCCCCTATTATTTTTATTGAAATTGGAGGTACTGATGCCCAAGACCATCGCCATGATCGGCGCGTTGGATACCAAAGGGCAAGATTTCGCGTTCCTTAAAACTGAAATTGAAAAGCGTGGCTTCAAAACGCTGATGATCGATTTCAGCGTGATGGGCGAACCCGCCTTCGCGCCAGATGTGTCACGGGAACAGGTCGCAGAGGCGGCGGGAGTCGATTTCGCCGTGCTGGTTGAACGGGCGGATCGCGGGGATGCGATGCGATCCATGTCGGATGGCGTGACCGAAGTCGTGCGGCGCTTGTACGCTGACGGTGACATTGACGGTGTGATCAGCATGGGCGGCGGCGGCGGGACCTCGGTTGCAACAGCGGCAATGCGAGGACTCCCGGTTGGCTTTCCTAAGCTGATGCTCTCTACGCTGGCGGCAGGTGATGTGAGCGGGTTCGTCGGCACGAGTGACATTGTGATGATGCCATCAGTGATTGACGTGAACGGCGTCAACCGCATCAGCCGCATGATCTACAGTAACGCGGCGGGCGCTATCTGCGGGATGGTGAGCGGTGAGGCGACGAGAGGCGAAGATAAGCCGTTGATCGCCGTGACGATGTTTGGCAA
>JBBQRJ010000651.1:0-1835 GCA_038214955.1 Aggregatilineales bacterium
CTCTAGTTCGTTGCGTTTCGACGGCTTGATTTTGGAGATCGAGTCAAAAATGCTTGGGCGGAACAAATACACGCCTGCAATCGCCAGATTAGACGGCGGCACAGGTGGCTTTTCGATCACCTGCTTAATGACTCCATCCAAAACGACTGCAATACCGAAACGCGACGGATCAGACACTTCACCCAACGCGATATTGGCTTCAGAGTCGGAATCGGGAAAAGCACGGAGCAAAGACTCCATTTTGTCCTGAAAGATGTTATCTCCCAGAAACACGCAAAATGGCTGATCCCCTACAAAATCCTTCGCCAAGGCGATAGCGTGCGCCAGTCCGCGTTGTTCCAACTGCACGATGTAAGACAGCCGGACTCCAAGTTTCGCCCCGTCGCCCAATTCACGCACGATAGGCGACTCCATGTCATTGACAACAATACCTATTTCTTCCAGCCCTGCATTCCGTAACACCTGAATCGCATAGCCGATCAGCGGTTGGTTAGCAACTGGCACAAGCGGCTTAGGCATCGTCAGCGTGACCGGACGCAAGCGCGTGCCTTGTCCGGCGGCGAGAATGACTCCCTTCATACAGTTCTCCCTAGGATTGATCATTCAAATAATCAACTGCTGCATCGAGGAGCGCATCGTCAGCCCCTAACAGCGTTTGTTCGGTCACGGGGACGAGTACCGTTGGCGGTACGCCGCGCCCTTCGATGTAAATTTCGCCCGCGCTGTTCACTGCCCGCCCGATGGTGAAGCGAATCACTTCGTTTTCGGGCATCAAAAAGTCTTGCACGCTGCCACCTAACCCACCTGTCGGGTAATGCCCGACAATCGCGGCGCGGTCTTGCAGCGTCATGTCATAACTGAAAAACTCACACGCGCTGAGGCATGTTGGGCTGATGATCACGGCAATGTCCCCGTGATAGCGCAAGTTTTCTGGTGGCGGGTAGAACGTCCGCACGCCACGCGGGTCAAAGTAGAAATCGCCCAACGACTCATCGTAAAAGCCCGTGTTGCCCAGTTCGAGCGGCTCATCGAAGAAGTACGCCGCCATCTGGTCAGCGAGGAAACCGCTCCCGCCGCCGTTGACGCGCATGTCGATGATCAAGCCGGGGATTTGCTGTGCGTTCAGCGTCTGGATCATGCGTTCCCACAGTTGAATCGTGAGCAAATCGTTATCGCTGTACGAGTAGATTTGCACGTAACCATAACCGCTAGGCAGCAGTCGATATTCAATCGGCAGTTCAAAGCCTGTGAGATCATCCGCTTCGCCCACAAACAAGCTGTCGAGTTCTTGTTCGGCGGTCAAGCGTGCGCTTTCCGTTGTGCTGCTGCCGGGGTTGATGTATTCCACCGTGACATTTTCGCCAAACGGGAAACGGGTCGCAAAGCGAAGCTGTTCCAGACGGCGGTGATGGTCGGTGCTAAACGGCGCTGTCCAGATCGTCGTCTGGTTAACCCAGTCTGCTGTCGATTCGCCTTGAATGCTGGTGATCTCCGCGCCGAGTTCGATTCCGGCGTTTTCGGCTTCAGCATCGGGGACAATCAACGTAGCGATGAATCGCCCGTCGTCTAGCTCGCGCATCGACAAGCCGATCCCACCGATCACCGCGTTGACCAGATCATCCTGAATGAACGGCGCAGATACATGCCCGTCGGGAATTTGCCACAGGAAATCACGCAGGGCGCGGCGATATTCTAGCGGGTCGTTATCTGCTTCGGCTTGCTCGAAACGCGGACGCCCTGCCGCTGCCAGCGCATCCCAATCGATATTCTTGTTTTCAGTGAAAGCGTACTGCGTTTTGAAAAGCTCGATCATCGCATCGAAGGCGTCGGCATAG
>JBBQRJ010000652.1:0-1820 GCA_038214955.1 Aggregatilineales bacterium
AGCACGCGGATAATGTTCGGATGATTCAGCTTGCCAAGCGCATTGGCTTCGCGCCGGAAGCGTTCGAGTAGCGTGGGGTCATCCTGCACAATTTGCGGTTTTAACGCTTTGACCGCAACCGTTTGCCCTGTCGTTTGATCAACTGCGCTGTAAATGTCGCCCATGCCGCCTTGATCAATTGTGGCTGTAATCCGGTATCGGTTTGCAATCACGCGAACTTCGCTCATGCCGCCCTCAAGAATGTCAGATTTATGCGTTGATTGTAACACGGACACGGGGTTTTCTGCGATTGAGGCGGGACTCTAGCCGCGCTTCTGGCGGTAACGGGCTTCCGATTTCACCAGATCAACGACTGCTGTAATCGTTGGGTCGGGGAGCGCCGCCGCTGGCAGGTCGTAGACCCTATGCGATGTGAGCATTCGCCCACGTAACCGCGCTTCCCCTACTTGACGCGCCGCTACCGCTGGTAACAGAAGCACATTCCCATCTACCCCGGCAAATTCGGCAGGACGCATGAGGATCGTCAGTAAGTCGGGATGCGGATCGCCAAGCGTTAGATATACGCCATCCACTTCCGCCGCGTGATCGGCGTCGATCAGCTTGATTTGCGTAGACTCGCTGACCTTCTGGCGGGCATCTGGCGCAAGCGACCCGCTCACGTTGGCGGCGTGGTAGCCCATGCCATCGAACGCCAGCGGCATGGATAAACCGCCGCTGACTTCACAATGCCATACGTCCGCCGCGCACGACTCGCCTAAATCCAGCAAGAGAATGCGTCCGATGAGCGGTGCGGGTTCATCTTCGCACACCTTGACGCCTTCCGCGCTGTTCAAAGCGCGAAGCTGGCGAATCAGATTGTACAGGCGCGGCAGCACATCGAGATCACCGCGCAAGCCGTAGGTATAGAGGATACTCAGCGATTCTTCCATAGGGGCTGCCGTTTTTCTACGAACGCGGTCATGCCTTCGATTTTATCCTCGGTGCCGAATGCGAGATAGAAGTTTCGCTTTTCGTAATCCAACCCCGACGACAAACCGAGTTCTTCTGCCTTGTTGACCGCATCCTTAATCAAGCGCACGGCGACACGCGGCATGGTGGCGATTTTCGCCGCCAAATTGATCGCCTCTTGCAAATAGCTGTCCACCGGAAACACGCGGTTGACCAAGCCCGCCGCCAGTGCCTCTTGCGCCGTGAGGTTGCGATCCCCTAGCATGACTTCCATCGCAACGGCTTTGCCCACCGCCCGCGTGAGTCGCTGTGTACCACCCGCGCCGGGGATGATGCCGATTTTCACTTCGGGTTGCCCGAATTTCGCCGTTTCGCTGGCGACCAACAGGTCACACATCATCGCCAGTTCGCAGCCCCCACCGAGCGCCCACCCGCTCACCGCGCCGATGATCGGCTTGCTAATTTTAGCCATGCGCGACCAGTCGGTGAAGTCATCGCTCATCATGGCGACGGCGGATTGCTCGACCATCTGCTTGATGTCTGCGCCCGCCGCGAACGCCTTGTCGCTCCCCGTGAGGACAATCGCCCCAACCGAGTCGTCATGGTCGAAGGCTTCCAACGCGGTAAACACTTCTTTCGTGATCTGCCCGTTGAGCGCGTTCAAGGCTTGCGGACGGTTCAAGCGGATTAAGCCGACACCCGCGGCGGGTGTTTCGACCAAAATCATTTCATAAGTCATTTTGATTATCTCCTAAAGGGTGTGCGCGTTGGAAATCGTTTGATTTCTTCACACCATTCTAGTGCAGCCGCTGCCATATTCGCCGCTGATAGTGGCATATCATACACATGCTTAACCCATTGCTTTAGCACGC
>JBBQRJ010000653.1:0-1794 GCA_038214955.1 Aggregatilineales bacterium
AGTCTATCAACCGTAAGTTACCAAAAGGGGACTCATGTTCCGTCTTTACCCCGTGATTCTGATTTTTCTGGCAGCTTGTTCGCTCAACCCCGCGCAGGTGGACGCGATTCCGCCCACCGCGACGACTGTCCGCGTGATTCAAACCACGCTCGTTCCCACCATGGATCGGCAGATGCAGCCGATCAACACCATGATGCCCGCGCCGACTACCCCCATGAACCCCGCTTGCGAGTCCACTGCCGGGCTGCCCGCCGTCCAGCATGTCGTCAATGCGACGGTGGATTATGAGGGGCATCAGGTAGCTGTTGAACAGGCGATCTTTTACATCAACGAGACGGCGACTCCACTATCGACCCTCGTCCTTGATATTGAGCCGAACCGTTTGCCCAATGCATTCACGCTCTCCAGCGTGACGCCACTGGAGACGGTCACGAGCTATGAATTGACCGGACGCCGCTTGACTTTAGACCTTGCCCAACCGCTTGAACCCGATTGTGGTATTGATGTGACGCTCAATTTTGGGCTGCGACTGCCGGTGATCGAGCGCGGGTTAAGCGGGTTTACGGGTTATTTTGGCTACAGCATCCGTCAGATGAATCTTGGGCATTGGTTAGCGGTGATGGCGGTGTACGAGGGTGACGAATGGGTGACGCATAACGTCGTGCCGATTGGTGAGCAAACCGTCGTCGATATTGCCGATTGGGATATTACGCTCACGGTCAACAACGCGCCGCCCAACATGATCGTCGCCGCGCCGGGGACAATGACCCGTGACGGCGCGACATGGCGATTTGTTCACCCCAACGCCCGCGAATTTGCCTTGAGCATGAGTCCGTTTTTTAACGTCTATGAACAGCCCACAGTGGATGATGTGAACGTTCAGTTGTATGCTTTTGGCGAAAACGAAGTGAATACAGCGTCGGGCGTGGTCAGCGGGTCGCAGCAAACATTGACCGCTGCCGCTCAAGCATTGGAGATGTATTCGGATTTGTTCGGCGCATACCCCTATGATCGATTTGTGGTTGTGCAAGGCGATTTCCCCGATGGGATGGAATTTAGCGATCTGGTGTTCGTGTCGGATCGCTGGTTTGAGATCAATTCCGGCACAGCAGAGTCGTTTTTGACGTTCATCACCGTGCATGAGGTGTCGCATCAATGGTGGTATGCCCGTGTGGGCAACGATCAAGCCCTCAATCCGTGGCTTGATGAAGCCTTAGCCACCTACAGCGAGTACATCTACTACGAGGAGTTTTTCCCCGATTCGACCAACTGGTGGTGGGACTTCCGCGTAAACCAGTACGTAGGGGATCGATTCAGCGGGAATCGCGTGGATAGCACGGTCTACCAGTTCGCCAGCATCCGTGATTACATCAACGCGGTGTATTTGCGCGGCGCTTTGATGTTGGATGATCTGCGTGCGGTGTTGGAGACAGAAGCATTTTTCGACTGGCTGCGACGTTACGCCGAAGCGGGAGAGGGACGCATCGTCACGCCCGACCTGTTCTGGTCACTGCTGACCGCCGAACAACTGGCACTCGTAGCGCCCATTCGTCAGGAATATTTGGGCGATTCATAGCGGTTGCGGCTATAATTACGGCGTACATATTTCTATCCAAAAGGAGTTTAACGTGAGACGAGTTTTCTTTGTCTTCTTCATTGCGATGCTGATGTCTGTGGCTGCCTATGCACAGGACTACGAACCGAATGACGTTGGCGCTATCGCAGCGAATGAAAGTGCAGAAGGGGAGTTTCAAGCCGGGGTACGCGATGTTTACACGCTGGAAGTGAGCAAAG
>JBBQRJ010000654.1:0-1680 GCA_038214955.1 Aggregatilineales bacterium
AGACGCTGGCAGGGTAATTCACAGTCGCTGGTTTACGACGAACAGGCGATCAAAAACTGTCTTAACCGTCTTGACCAGCCTGTGTATGTGGTTGAGCATAACGGGCGCATTGGATTCACCAACGAGGGCTACGAAAGTCCAAACGGCGATTTGACTCTGGTTGGCGCGGCACTCGCTTTGCAACCTGAACAACTTGGGGATGCGACTTTCCGCGAGGCTTACGGAGTCAAGTTGGCGTACACCAGTGGGGCAATGGCGAACGCGATTGCTTCCGTCGAACTGGTGACGGCAATGGGGCGTGCCGGATTGCTGAGTTCGTTCGGCGCGGCAGGTGTGCTAGGGACGCGGCTGGAATCGGCAATTCAGCAGGTTCAGGCGGCGCTCACCAGCGAACCTTATGCCTTCAACCTGATTCACAGTCCGAGCGAAGAAGCGATGGAACGCCGCGCTATCGAGTTGTTTTTGCAATATGGCGTTAAGACCGTCGAGGCGTCCGCCTTTCTTGATCTCACGGCGCATGTGGTTCGCTATCGCGCCGCTGGACTCAGCCTCGATGCACAGGGCAATCCTGTGATCGGCAATCGCATTATTGCCAAAGTCTCGCGGCGTGAGGTTGCCCAGAAATTCATGGAGCCTGCGCCTGACCGTCTGCTTCAACCTTTAGTCGCCGCCGGACTGATCACCGAAGCGCAAATGCAGATCGCCCGCCGCGTACCGATGGCGGACGATGTGACCGTTGAAGCCGATTCCGGCGGGCATACGGACAATCGCCCGCTCGTTGTCATCCTGCCTTCGATCCTCAGCTTGCGGGACGAACTGCAAGCAAAACATCAGTTTGCGACACCCGTGCGGGTCGGGGCGGCGGGTGGCATTGGCACACCTTCATCGGCGCTGGCGGCGTTCATGATGGGCGCGGCGTATGTCGTGACGGGTTCGATCAATCAATCGTGCGTCGAAGCGGGCGCATCTCCTTATACCAAAAAACTGTTGAGCGAAGCGGACATGGCAGATGTCATGATGGCTCCTGCCGCCGATATGTTCGAGATGGGCGTTAAAGTCCAACTGCTCAAGCGTGGCACGATGTTCCCCATGCGGGCGCAGCGACTCTATGACCTGTACCGCGAATATGACGCGGTTGAGGCTATCCCCCAAGCCGAGCGCGAAAAACTGGAAAAACAGGTTTTCAAGCGCCCGATGGATGAAATCTGGCGCGATACAGTCTCGTATTTCATGGAGCGCGACCCGGAACAGATTCAGCGTGCCGAAGATAATCCCAAGCGGAAAATGGCGTTGATTTTCCGCTGGTATCTGGGTTTATCGTCGCGCTGGTCAAATACGGGGGAACAGGGACGCGAACTGGATTATCAAATCTGGTGTGGACCCTCAATGGGCGCGTTCAATGCATGGGTGAAGGGGTCTTATTTGCAAGAACCCGCGAATCGCTCTGTTACCGATGTGGCGTGGCAAATCATGACCGGGGCAGCCTACTTGTACCGCGTGCAGAGTTTGAAAATACAGGGCTTGGTGTTTGCACCCGTCTATGAATCGTTTGTGCCTACACAGGCTACTTAGCCTCAGTTTCGGATAGCTTTTTCTTCTCTCACTCTCGACCCTTTCCTACATAAGCTAAGGAGCGAGAAGTTTGTTTTCTCCCCTCCCTGAATTTGGGGAGGGGTCGGG
>JBBQRJ010000655.1:0-1662 GCA_038214955.1 Aggregatilineales bacterium
GTTCTTCACCCTTCTTGAGCAAGCGGCGGTAAGTCGCTTGCAGGGTGAGCGCGTCGGCGGTGTGGAACGGGAGCGGCGCTTCGACTCCCACTGTGCCGCTGACGCCAAAATCAATGAAGGCTTGCAGCAAATCACGGTAATTCATGTCCCCCTCATTGAGCGGGACATGCGCTTTCTCGCCTTTCGCGGTGTAGGCAATCGAACTCATGTGAAAATGCATTTTCTTGAGTCCCTCCTCGCCCAAGCCGTCGCGGACACGCTTGAGAGCGTCGGCAAATTCATCATAGGTATTGAACGATCCGTCGCCTGTGCGGGCGTGCAAATGCGCCCAATCAATGCACGGCAGCACGCCGGGAACATCCCGCGCAAGCTGAATCGTCTCATCAAGCGAACCGAACATAGCGCCTTTGCCCATCGTTTCGGGGCGCAAATTGACCATTACGCCTTCTTCGCGCAAAATCCCCGTGATCTCGATCATCTTTTGCTTTGCACGCTCGTAAACCTGTTCGGGCGGTTGGCTGTGATAGCTGCCCGGATGGAACACAATATCATAGGCACCCGCCTTGAAACCAGCCCGCGCCGCCGCCAGCAAACGCGCATCACTTTTGCTCATCAGTTCTTCGGTCAGGCTGTTCAGGTTGATAAAATAGGGCGCGTGGACGCTCAAGCTGATGCCGCATTTTTCAGACATTGCCTTGATGAGCGCACAGGTCGCATCGGTGACGCGCACGCTCTGAGTCCATGCAATTTCCAGATGCGCCAATCCCAATTCGCGGATATGCTGAATGGCGGCAACCGTGCCGCTGTCGTGAGCGGTTTGGGGCGACCCCACTGTGCCGAAGCGCAAAAATTCGTTCGGATAAGTTTCCAAAGCGACAAAATCCTCATTGATCACGTATAGTGAGTCAAGTATAGCTTAATTGTAAGTACGCGATTGATCACAGACGTGATGATCGCATTGGAGCGAACCCCATGCTGCATGTTGCCTTATTCCGCCAACGCGCCCTGTTGATTGCAGTGGCGGCGGTGGTCGTTGTTTTCATTCTCTGGAACGTCCCCGCCTTCGACTTCTTGATGTATCCGCTGCGCCTGTTTGTGACGTTCATTCACGAGTCCGGTCACGGGTTGGCGGCGCTGCTCACTGGTGGGCAGTTTGATCGGTTCGTGGTCTACCCCAACGGCGCGGGAGTCGCTACCACGAGCGGCGGCATTCGCTGGATCATCCTTCCGGCGGGTTATGTGGGCGCGGCGTTGTTTGGCGCAGTCCTGTTTTACCTCGTGAATACACTACCGTTTCCCAAAACCCTCGCGCTGATCCTAGCGATCCTGCTGGCAGCGATCACGCTGTTGTTCACACAGTTGCTATCAACGGCGTTTCTGGTGGGTATGGGATTCGCGGTGGTGCTGGTGTTGGTGTGGCGCTTCGCAGATCGCGGAATCGCCATGCTGATTCTGAACGTGATGGCGATGATCAGCGGGTTAAACGCTGTACTGGATTTGTTCTTTCTGGTGGGCAATACGAGCGTATCCATCGGGAACATCAGCAACGATGCCGCCGCCTTCTCACGAGAATTCGCGCCCCTTTTGCCACCTGTGGTGTGGGCGCTGGTATGGTGTGCAATCGCCGTCGTGCTGTTGATCGCGTCGATCTATTTCAGCATC
>JBBQRJ010000656.1:0-1652 GCA_038214955.1 Aggregatilineales bacterium
GACTTTCTGCAAGCGATGGGTTGGGTTCCAAATTACTACTTGAACTATTTCGCCCACCCTCAGCGCGTCGTAGATAAACAAATGAGAGCCGAAGAAACCCGCGCCGAATACCTGCAAGGCGTGGAAGCAGAACTACTCCAGATGTATGCTGATCCGGCGCTCAAAGTGAAGCCGAAACTCTTGGAGACTCGCGGCGGCGCATACTATTCGACGGCGGCAGTCCGCTTGATCCGCGCCATCGCACAAGATCGGCGCGAAGTGCATATCGTCAATGTGCGTAACGGGACAAGTCTGCCCGATCTACCCGAAAATACGGCTGTCGAAGTGCCATCGGTGATCAGCAAAAGCGGGGCGCATCCGTTGGGCATGGGCAGACTCCCCCTGCAACTGCGCGGCTTGATTGTCACCGTGAAAGCCTACGAAGAATTGACCGTCGAAGCGGCGGTCACGGGCAATGAAGATACCGCACGTTTGGCATTATTCACGCACCCGCTTGTACCGTCATGGGATGTCGCTAAGTTGCTGTGGGACGACATCAAAGCCGCGCACAAAGTCTATTTGCCGCAGTTTAAGTAAGGGATTCCAGTATGTTATTTCTTGGGGTTGATGGTGGCGGGTCAAAAACAGCGGCAATGCTGGTTGATGAAAACGGGCGGGTGATTGGGTGGGGCTTAGGCGGCGGCTCAAACTATCAGTCAGTGGGCTTAAACACGATGCTCAACAGCGTCACTACGGCGACGACTGCCGCGCTCAACGGGGCGACTCCCGACGCGGTGGGCTACTGCATGGCAGGGGCAGATATGCCGCACGACTTCGGTCTACTTCACGGCGTGATTCCCGCTGTTGCGCCTAACGTTCCCTACACACTCCGCAATGATGTGATCGGCATTTTCCGCGCTGGCAGCCGATTTCCTTACGGCGTCGGCATTGTGTTCGGGACGGGGTTTAACGCGGGTGGAATCGACAAAGCAGGGAATGAATTTCGTTTTCCGTCGCTCGGTTCGGTGACAGGGGATCGTGAACATCTCACCTCCTATGCCATCGGCGCGGCTTTCCGCGCATGGGATGGTCGTGGTGAACCCACTGCGCTCACGGATGCCATTTTGAAAGCATTCGACGCCCCCGATTTTGAGACACTAGCTGAATGGTGGGTGCAAAACAAACTGACCAACCGCAGCGTTAGAAACCTTGCCCCACTGGTGTTTGAAGTATGCGAAGCGGGCGACGCAGTAGCCCGTCGTCTGATTCAGAACGAAGGGGGTGAGCTAGGCATTGCTGCAAATGCGGTACTGCGGCGGCTCAACCTGACGCACGAAGATTGCGACGTGGTGATCGGCGGCAGTTTGTCTCACGGGGTGGGCAATGTCCTCATGGACACCATTACAGAGGTTGTCCATGAATGCGCCCCCAACGCGAAAGTCAGCCGCTTGGATGTGCCGCCTGTCGTGGGTGCGGTGTTGCTGGCAGCGGACACCATCGGTTTTAAGACGGATTCAAACTTCATCGCGGCGATTCGCGCTACGCTCCCGCGAGAACTCTATGTACCTTCGGCATTGACAGGAGAAGCGTCATGAAACGACTTGCGTTTATCGGATTACTGCTGATCGTGATCTCAGTGCTGCCCCTCGCCGCACAAGAGACCGCCGTCACAT
>JBBQRJ010000657.1:0-1515 GCA_038214955.1 Aggregatilineales bacterium
ACACAGGCGTACATTGATAACGCGCTGATCCCGATGGTCGAGGCGTTGGCGGGGCATCCCGGCATCGTCGCATGGGAGATTTTCAACGAGCCGGAAGGCACAACCAGCGAATTTGGCTGGACAGACCAGCGCACAGACATGGCGCATATTCAGCAGTTTGTCAATTTGCTGGCGGGCGCGGTGCATCGGGCTGACCCCGAAGCGCAAGTCACCAACGGCTCATGGAATCTGCGCGTCCTCACCGACATTGACGGCATGACCAACTATTACACGGACGAACGCTTGATCGAAGCGGGCGGCGATGTTGACGGTACGCTCGATTTCTACTCGGTGCATTACTACCCTGAATGGTTCGATGAAACGACCTCACCATTTCACAATCATGTTTCACATTGGGAACTGGATAAGCCGCTGGTAGTCGGGGAGTTTCCTGCCACAGCCATGATGGATTTAGGCATGGGTTATTTGCCGGAAACCCGCTTACGCAACAGCATCGAGACCTATACGTTTCTCTACGAGAACGGCTATGCGGGGGCGCTGGCGTGGACATTCTACACCAGTCCTCACGGTGATATTGTTGACGCGAAACCGGGCATGTTGTGGATCAACCGGATCGCACCGGAAGTGGTTCAGGTCGATATTGGCGATGTAGATCGTATTCCGGTGATTCAGCAGCCCATCGAAAATGCCTTTGTGCCGAACGACACCGCAGCACTTGAAAACTATGTCGATTTGACGCAAATCTTCTCGGATGCGGAAGATGGGACGGCGCTCACCTATGATGTAACCGAAAACTCCCGTCCTGATCTCGTCACGCCGACCATCAGTGATGATTCGCTGTTGTCGTTTGCGTTCACAGTAGGCGAAACAGGCACATCCAACCTCGAAATCACGGCAACGGATTCGGGCGGCAACTTTAGCAGCGTGGATTTCGTCGTGCAGGTCGTTGATCCGAATCGCGGCAATGTTGCGCTCGGTAAAGATGTTGTCACTTCGACAGATGAAAGCGCCGGATACGTGGGCGCGTATGCCGTTGACGGTTTGGCGAATACGCGCTGGTCAAGCGTCTATGTTGATGATCAATGGTTGGATGTTGATCTCGGCAGCGTGTTCACGATCAGTCAAGTCGTGTTGAAGTGGGAAACCGCCTTTGGCGAACATTACCAGATTCAAGTGTGGGACGGATCGGCGTGGCAGACCGTGTTTGAAGAACCGGCGGGCGATGGCGATATTGACGATATTTCCCTCACGGAACAGGTCGATACGCGCTATGTTCGCATGAACGGAATCACACGCGGCGAAGAATGGGGTTTCTCGCTCTGGGAATTTGAAATCTATGGCACGCTCGCCGAAAACGGCGATGCCGCGCTCGAAACCACACCGGAATCGTTCTTACTTGCCGCCGCCGAAGCAACGCCTGAAGCCACCGTCACGACAGACTCCATGCTGCTCTACAGCTTCGAGACAGATACCGAAGGCTGGCGGTTAGCCGATTATTGGGCGGGCGGTCTAGGC